>JAGCWG010000257.1 GCA_017961965.1 Bacteroidaceae bacterium
CAAGTTAAGCAATAGCGGTGAGTACATTCTCGACTACTATTCTTCTCCAACTATTGCACGTAACATAGATGTGTGCAGCACAAAGACCTTGAAGGCATCAAACATATTCTCCGCTAAGGACAAGTGGGAAAACTTCAACGCACCAAAGATTCAGCTTGGAACAATCAAGGCTGCTGACGGTAAGACAGACCTTTACTATCGCCTTGTTTTGCCAACAGATTTTGACCCAAACAAGAAATATCCTGCCGTAGTATATGTATATGGCGGTCCTCATGCACACAATATTGATGCTTCCATACATAATGGAGTACGTGGATGGGATATCTACATGGCACAGAAGGGCTATGTAATGTTCTGCCTCGACAACCGTGGTAGCGAACATAGAGGCAAAGACTTTGAGCAGGCTACATTCCGCAACCTCGGTGTGGAGGAGATGAAAGACCAGTTGAAGGGTGTCGAGTATCTCAAGAGTCTTCCTTACGTTGACTCTTCACGCCTCGGAGTACATGGCTGGAGTTTTGGCGGTTACATGACAACAAGTCTTATGACTACATATCCTGATGTATTCAAGTGTGGCGTTGCAGGAGGTCCAGTTATCGACTGGAAATACTACGAGGTGATGTATGGCGAACGCTATATGGACACTCCTCAGACAAATCCAGAAGGTTACAGGAAGACTTCACTCCTCAACAAGGCTGGTAATCTCAAGGGACGTCTCCTTGTCATCTATGGAGGAAACGACCCAACATGTGTTCCTCAGCATACACTCACATTCATGCGTGCATGTATAGATGCTGGCACTTATCCTGACCTCTTCACTTACCCTGGTGACGGTCATAATATGTTCGGACATGACAGAATACACCTCCATGAGGTCATCACACATTATTTTGAGGATCACTTGAAGTAACAGAATTCACTTGTAAAAACGCAATATGAAACAACTGACAGTAGTAAAAGTAGGAGGCAAGATTGTTGAGGACGAAGAAACACTCGTCCAGCTCCTCAAGGATTTTAGCGCAATAGAAGGACCAAAGGTTCTTGTACATGGTGGTGGACGTAGTGCCACTAAGGTTGCTGCTGACCTCGGCATAGAGAGTACAATGATAGGAGGTCGCCGTGTGACAGATGCAGATATGCTCCGTGTGGTCAGCATGGTGTATGGTGGACTTGTGAACAAGAACATAGTTGCACGCCTTCAGGCCTGTGGCATCAACGCACTCGGACTCACGGGAGCGGACATGAACGTGATGCTCTCACACAAGCGTCCACTCAAAAAGGTCAAGATGGAAGACGGAACAGAACAGATGGTTGACTTCGGCTTCGTAGGTGATGTGGATAAGTGTGATGGCAAGATACTTTCTACTCTTATAAATGAAGGAATCGTTCCTGTCATGGCTCCACTAACACACGATGGTAAGGGAAACCTTCTCAATACAAATGCTGACACCATTGCAGGAGAAACAGCCAAGGCACTCGCTCCTTACTTTGATGTAACACTCATGTATAGTTTTGAGCACGCAGGTGTTCTTACTGATCCTGATAATGAAGATAGTGTTATTCCTCTCATAACAGCTGACAGTTTCGAAACCCTCAAGGCAGACGGCACAGTCAGCGGTGGTATGATTCCTAAGATTGAGAATGCTCTTGAAGCTGTAAAAGCAGGCGTGAAGCAGGTTATAATCACTAAGGCAGATGCCATAGACGGCAAACATGGAACTGTAATAAAATAAGACAATTGGATTTCAAGCGCGACATATTACCTCTGAAAGACATAATCTTTCGCACGGCTCTTCGCATCACGATGAATCGCGAGGAGTCGGAGGATATCGTGCAAGATATTCTGTTGAAACTTTGGCAACAAAGAGACGAACTGGAGACAGTCAGTAACCTTGAAGCATTTGCCCTCACATCTGCCCGTAATCTTGCCATAGATCGCATTTCCAAGCATGAACAGAGGAACATATCACTCGTCGAGGAAACGCACGACAGGGAAGATATATGGCAAATGTCCGCACACGACACTATGGAGCGTGACGAACGTCAAGCCAATATTGCTTCTGTAATCGCTACCCTACCTGAGAAACAACGAACCGTACTACAACTACGTGACATCGAAGGTAAGGCATACAAGGAAATAGCAGAGATAATTGGTATCACAGAGTCAGATGTTAAGGTCAATTTATTCCGTGCAAGAGGATTTTTAAAAGAAAAATTACATTTTCTTAGACGTGATAAATAACGGAAATACACAAGGTTATCAAAGTAAGATAAAAAAGTTACAAAAAAAGTTAGATTTTTTTGTAACTTTTCTTTTTCTCATCCGTCGTTATAATAGAAGGGCAAATAAAAGCCTCATCAATAAAAGGCGAATGAAGCCTAAAACATAAAGATAACAGAATATGGATTACAAGTACATAGAGCAATTGATTGAACGCTACTTTGCCTGCGAGACTACATTGCAGGAAGAGCAAATACTTCGTTCATTCTTCTCACAGGAAGATGTACCTGTAAATCTGCAACAATATGCAGAAATATTCCGCTACGAATCATCCTTATCACATGAGTGCCTTGGTGATGAATTTGATGCCAAAATGATGTTACTCATTGAGAAGGAGTCGGGAATGAATAATAAAATAGTAAGTATTAGAAGTAGGTTCGCACCTTTATTCAAGGCAGCAGCTATTATAGCCATAGTACTTACAATAGGAAGTGCAGCCGAGCAATCAATCGGTAACCGTCCTGACGAGGGCATAGAAGACATAACAGCCATCAATCCTTACATTAGGAAGGACAACATTTCCGCAGCAATCAAAGTGAAGGACAATACGCAGGCTGAGACACAGACAGCCGTAGTGACAAGCGATTCACTTATGCTTAATAAAAATGATTAACTTTTGCTTTTACAATATTAAACAAATCGATGCTTTAGAAACCAAAATGATGAATGCTGCGAAGCGTATCATCATCTGATGGAAAAACTTCCATCGCAGAATGAGGATGAATCAAAGAATTTTTTGACTCATCCTCATCTTTTTTCCATATCATTAGTGTCAAATAAAATTAGACTACCATGAAAATAAATTACACTTTATTCATACAGATATTACCCGCACCTCTGCATTTGTCATAGGCGTTATTTCCTTATGGTCAACGCCTTTGTTAACGGCTTGGAGGATACGAAGGAATAAGCCATGACTGACAACAAGGACGTTCTTGTCAGGGTAATTAAATGATACATAGTCGAGAAAAGCCTTGGAGCGCGCGCGAAAAGCTGGCATAGTCTCAACATCATCTGGCATATCTATCCATGAGCCCTTCTCTAACACTACACCTGTAATAGATCCCCAGTCACGTTCGCGGAGTAAAGTTGTATAGACCACAGGGATGTCCTGTCCGAGATGCTCAAGAATGATCTTTGTGGTATCTACACAACGTTTGAGGTCGCTTGACAGACAAACATCAAAGGCTGTGGAACATAATTGATCCACAGCCTTTGTAGCCTGCTCTTTCCCCGTTTGCGTCAATGTCCCAGGCATGTGCCCTTGAAGGATATGCTTGGCATTTTCCTCTGTTTCTCCATGACGAAGCAGGAATAAGCGAGTCATATAGTTATTTGTTTAGAATGGAAGATCATCTGTCTGGTCACCATTTGAAGCACCGAAGTCCGGTGCAGAAGAATTCTCTGCTGGTGCAAAAGGAGCGTCAACAGCTGGTGCAGGAGCAACAGGAGTACCTGCTGTAGCTGGCTCAACCTTCCATGCACGAACATCATTGTACCAACGACCCTGGTACTCACGAGCATTGATGTCAAACGAAACTGTGTAATCGTTTCCTTGCTGGATGTTAAACAACTTGATTTTATCTTCGCCAAATACGTTGAAGCACACGCGTTTTGGATACTGCTCTGAAGTCTCAAGCACATATTCCTGTGACATCCACATATTTCCAGTAGAACGTGACTGACCACTTCGTGCATCAAGAACAGCAATAATCTTACCTGTAATTTCCATATAATTTTAAATTCTTTTTGATTCTCGTTGATTAAGAGTTCTGCAAAAGTACGATTTATTTTTTGTATTATCATCTTCCATTATATGTTTTTCTTTACATTGAAATAAAAAAGATTGTTTTTTCTGCTCTTTTTATTAAAACAATTCATAACTTTGTAGCAAATATAATTTTTTACCGAAAATGAAATTTAGTGTATCCAGTTCAGTTCTCTGCAATAGATTGCAGATTGTAAGTCGAGTGCAGAACTCTAAGAATTCACTCGCTATTCTTGATTGTGTTCTTTTCGAAATAAATGATGGCACACTATGCCTAACAGCATCTGATAGCGAAAACACAATAACAACTACTCTCGACATCGCAGAATGTGACCACAATGGTAAAGTGGCTATCGAGTCAAAGCAACTCGTAACATCTCTCAAGGAAATATCTGACCAACCAATCACATTCGACATCAATGATAATACATTCGCCATTGAGATTAACTACCAGAACGGAAAGTACAATCTCATTGGTCAGGATGGTAACGAATATCCTGTACCTGCAGGTCTTACAGACCTGCAGAACAAGATTGCCATTCCAAGTGTAACTCTCCTCAATGGTATCTCACGTGCTCTCTTTGCTACAGCAAACGATGAGATTCGTCCTCAGATGAATGGTGTCTATTTCGATGTTACGCCAGATTACACTACACTCGTTGCCAGCGACGGCCACAAACTTGTACGCAATCGTATCCTCTCAGTTAAGGCTGAAACTTCATCTTTCAACCTTCCAAAGAAACCAGCTCTTATGCTTAAGAGCATCCTCGGCAAGGAAGAAGAAGACGTTCAGATTAGCTTCAGCGACCGCAATGCTCTTATTGAGCTTTCTGACTTCGTACTAACTTGTCGTCTTATTGAAGGACGCTATCCAAACTATAACTCTGTAATTCCTACGGACAACCCATTCCGTGTACGCATTGACCGCCTTGCATTCATTGCAGCTCTACGTCGCGTATCTGTATTCGCAAGTGCAAGCAACGCACTCATCAAGCTCCACCTTGAGAACAACACTCTCACTACTTCTGCACAGGACATTGACTTCTCTACATCAGCAGAGGAGCACATAATGTGTGAGTACGACGGCGGACCTTTGAGCATCGGCTTCAGCGGACCATTCCTTATTGATGTCCTCAACAGCATTCCATGTCAGGATGTTGTTCTTGAACTTGCCGACCCAAGCCGAGCTGGTGTCATAGTTCCTGCTGAACAGGAGGAAAATGAGGATGTTATCATGCTCCTTATGCCTATGATGCTACAAAACTAACTTGTTCAAGGTAAATTTTGAGAACAGTTAAAAGCTACATTCTTTTAACTACGAATAATATGAAACTTAACATAAAGAATCCAATCGTATTCTTCGACTTGGAAACTACAGGTATTGATGTAGCAAAGGACCGCATAGTGGAACTTTGCTACATCAAAGTTTTTCCAAACGGTAACGAAGAGTCAAAGAATATCCGAATAAATCCTACGGTTCACATCCCAGAACAAACCACAGCCATCCACGGCATTTCTGATGATGATGTCAAGGATTGTCCTACATTTGCACAGATTGCAGGTGAACTGAAGCAGACATTCGAGGGTTGCGACTTCGCAGGATTCAACTCCAACCGCTTTGACATTCCTCTCCTAGTGGAGGAGTTTCTCCGATGTGGTATTGACTTCGACCTCACGAAACGTAAGTTCGTAGATGTTCAGAATATTTTCCACAAGCTTGAACAGCGCACACTCGTAGCCGCCTACAAGTTCTATTGTGGTAAGGATCTCGAAAATGCACACTCAGCACTTGCTGATACACGAGCAACACTTGAAGTGCTTGAGGCACAACTTGACAAGTATCCAGAGACATTGCAAAACGATATCACATTCCTTGATGAATTCTCCAAAATGAACAAGAATGTGGATTTCGCTGGTAGAATCGTGTATAACGACGAAGGAATCGAGACTTTCAACTTTGGTAAGCACAAGGGTAAGACCGTTGCCGAGGTATTGAAGAAAGAGCCAAGCTTCTACAACTGGATGATGCAAGGTGACTTCGCCCTCAACACCAAGCAGGTACTCACAAGAATACGTCTGAGGGAACAGTTTGGAAAATAGAAATCCTACACAAACCAACCACTACTCTCCTATAAGGAGAGGACTAAGTTTCCAAAATGGCACATCATTTTCGACTGTATTAGATCGTATGCCTTCAACAAGGACAAACATATTAATAAATCATCTCATGCTAAAAGGAAAGAAAATCGTATTAGGAATAACAGGAAGCATAGCTGCCTACAAATCTTGTATTCTCATAAGGGAACTGATTAAGAAAGGGGCAGAAGTGCAGGTTGTGATAACTCCAGCAGGTAAGGAATTCATCACGCCAATCACACTATCCGCACTTACGCACAAACCTGTAATCAGCGAATTCTTCAGCCAAAGGGACGGTACATGGAACAGTCATGTTGACCTTGGACTTTGGGCAGATGCAATGGTCATCGCACCTGCCACAGCAAGTACAATAGGCAAGATGGCAAACGGCATTGCCGACAACATACTCATAACGACATATCTTTCCATGAAGGCACCTGTCTTCATAGCACCTGCCATGGACCTTGACATGTTTGCACATCCTTCAACACAGAAGAATCTACAAACATTACAAGATTACGGAAATCAAATTATCGAGCCAGGCATAGGTTTCCTTGCAAGCACGCTTGAAGGAAAGGGACGCATGGAAGAACCGTTAAACATCGTGGCAAGGCTCGAAGAATACTTCACTAGACAAGGAAAAAAAGAACTTTCAGGTAAAAAAATATTAATTACTGCAGGTCCTACATACGAAAAGATAGACCCTGTGCGTTTTATAGGTAACTATTCTTCGGGGAAGATGGGACTTGCCCTTGCAGAGGTATGTGCCTCACAGGGTGCGAAAGTTGAGCTTATATGTGGCCCCATTTCCGCAAAACTCACCAAAGAGTACCCGAACATCCACAGAAGCGATGTAGAGAGCGCACAGCAGATGTATGAGGTATGCAAAGCCATATATCCAACTATGGATGCTGGAATACTCTGTGCAGCCGTAGCCGATTTCACTCCAGAGACAGTGGCAAACGAGAAAATCAAACGCACGAGTGAGGACATGGTGATACGTTTGAAGCCCAACCCAGACATTGCAAAATCTCTCGGTGAGATGAAGAAGGACGGACAAATTCTCGTTGGATTCGCCTTAGAAACTAATGATGAGGAATCAAATGCACAAGGTAAAATGAAGAAGAAAAACTTCGATTTCATCGTGTTAAATTCACTCAGAGACAAAGGCGCTGGTTTCCAAACCGATACCAACAAGATTTCCATCATATCAGCCGAAGGAAAGAAGGACTTCCCTCTCAAGTCAAAGACCGAAGTAGCGGAAGACATCGTCAACGAATTAATAAATCATATTTCATAATTCACAAATATGCCTTTGCATAGTTTTTTCTACACCTTGGGAGACTTGGTAGAGGCTTTTTCTGTTTATGCGACGAACAAATCTACTCATTGGGGCATTTAGCCTTATCACAGCGATGGGAGGCATGTTCAACACTTGCCTCGCACAGGAGCTCAACTGCACCGTTAAGATAATCCACAATCAGGTGCAGGGTTCAAATAACAGTGTGTTTGAGACGCTGGAAACAGCAATTACAGAATTCATGAACAACAAGTCATGGACTGAGCTGCAGTTCCAGAAAGTAGAGAAGATTGACTGCTCGCTCAACATAACAATCAAGAAATATGACGTATCATCCAATCTTTTTACAGGTGAACTGATATGGCAGGTATCAAGACCTGTATATAACTCTACCTACTCATCAACGGTATTCTCCATGAAGGATCCATCTTTCAACTTCAATTATAAGGAGAACGACCCATTAGAATTCAACGAGACAAATCTTGACAACAACCTCACGGCAATGCTTGCCTACTACGCATATCTGTTCATCGGCTTTGACCTCGACACATACTCCGAGAAGGGCGGTACAGAAGTGCTCCACATAGCCGAAAACATCACCAACGGCGCACAGACACTTGGTGATGCTGGTTAGAAGGCATTCGACAATAACAAAAACCGCCACGCCATACTTAACGACTACATGGAATCATCGATGGAACCGTTCCGTAAGATGATGTATCGCTACCACCGACTTGGTCTTGACGAGATGGCTGCAAACGCTGATCGTGGAAGGGCAGCCATCAGTGAGGCAATAGATATGTTGAAGGAGTCGCACAGCAATAAGACTCTAAGTCAGTTGCCACAGATTTTCACGGATTATAAACGCGATGAAATCGTGAATATTTACAGCGGACATGGTACTGAGAAGGAAAGGAAAACTATTGCTGACATCATGTCAAACATCAACGCCAGCCAAGACAACTACTGGAATAAGATAAGGAAATAATAGAGATTTACCCACTTCTCTTTCTCATAAGGCTACAAGTAACTTCTATAAACATCTTCATCATAATAACTATGATACAGAATCTGCATATAGAGAATTATGCTCTCATAGAGCATCTTGACATTGACCTTCACTCTGGTTTCTCCGTCATAACAGGTGAAACGGGAGCAGGTAAGTCAATCATACTCGGTGCCATAGGATTACTGCTTGGACAGAGGGCAGACACAAAATCCATCAAGACAGGCGCAAGCAAATGTATAGTAGAAGCAACATTCGACATCAAGGAGTATGGCTTCGGACAGTTTTTCGATGACAACGACATCGACTTTGACGGTTCGGAGTGTATCATACGACGTGAGTTAACCTCCACTGGCAAGAGCCGTGCCTTCATCAATGACATACCAGTTCAGCTTACCCTGCTCAAGGAGATAGGCGAACAACTCATCGACGTCCACTCTCAACACAAAAACTTGCTGCTCGGTAAGGAGGACTTCCAGATGAACGTGATTGACATCATAGCAAAGAACGATGACTTGATTTCTGATTACAAGAAAGAATACAAGGAATACAATGCCTTGTGCAAGAAACTAGAAGATGCGGTAAGTAACACCAACAAGAACCGCGACGAGGCTGAATATATGCGTTTCCAACTCAACCAACTGACAGAGGCAAACCTCAATGCCGACGAGCAGGAAGAACTGGAAACAGAGTCGGAGACACTCACTCATGCTGAGGACATCAAGCAGGCACTGTATCAAGCAAACGGTCTCATTGCCGACGGTGGCGAAGGTGCCGATGCGCTTATGCTCATCAAACAGTCCATGAATATCCTCAACAACATAAGCAATGTATATGCCAACACCGAGGAACTGGTCAATAGGATTGACAGTTGCTACATAGAGCTGAAGGATATAGCTGACGAGATAAGTTCAAAATGCGATTCCATCGAATATAACCCTGAAAGGCTCGAATGGGTAAATGACCGCTTGAACATCATCTACACTCTCCAAAAGAAGCACAATGTTGAAAACGTTGCCGAACTTCTGAAAATACAATCAAAACTAGAGGAAAAACTCTCGATGATTGATAATAGCGACGAATTCATCGAGGAACTGAAACATAAACGTTCTGCACAGTTAAAGAAAGCACTCAGCATTGCCAACAAGCTCAGCGAAAAGAGACATAAGGCAAGCAAGGAGATAGAGACAAAGATGACAGAACTGCTCATTCCTCTCGGAATGCCTAACGTACAATTCAAGGCAGAGCTTGCTACAACGAAGGACAAAGATGGCAATATACGCCTCACCTCATCAGGCACCGACGAGGTGGCATTCATGTTCTCAGCCAACAAGAACTCTGCACTCCAACAGGTGTCACAAGTGGCGTCTGGCGGTGAGATAGCACGTGTAATGCTCTCACTCAAGGCACTCATAGCAGGTGCAATAAAGCTTCCAACAATCATATTCGATGAGATAGACACAGGTGTGAGCGGAAGCATAGCCGAGAAGATGGCTAAGATAATGAGGGATATGGGCGACCAAAACAGACAAGTGATAAGCATCACTCACCTGCCACAGATTGCCGCACTCGGCTCTTCTCACTACAAAGTGTATAAGGAAGACAAGGAGGACG
This sequence comes from Bacteroidaceae bacterium, assembly GCA_017961965.1. Next base: position 10,106 of record JAGCWG010000257.1, read on the forward strand.
CCACCGTCAGCCATATCATCGAGCTTACGACAGAGCAGCGCGTGGAAGAACTTGCACACATGCTCTCTGGTGAGGAACTAACGGACGCTGCACTCGAAAACGCAAGGACACTTCTAAAGGTGTGAGATATATTCCATAAAGACCTACATCAAACCTTCCTATAGGGAGGGTGTTCTATATAGTCTGCTCACTTAATTTGAAAGTCAAAACTAAAATATATTATCCTCTTGTTCCGAATGGACGTACCCGAAATGGGATGAGGAACTAATAATAACGAACATGAACAAACTCTTACTTCTAACCTCTGCTTTCATGGCATTAGCCATTGATACTTCTGCACAGGCTCCTAAAGGCATAGCAAAAATACAGAAGGCAATAGTTTCCGTAAACACATACGACAAGAATGGTGACCTTCTCAATTCGGGTACCGCATTCTATGTAGGTGCAAACGGTGAAGCCATCGCCGATTATTCGCTGTTCAAGAACGCATATAAGGCAACGGTCATCGACATGGCTGGCAAACAGGCAGATGTGGATTGCATCCTCGGTGCCGACGACACTTACTCCGTAGTACGATTCAAGGTCAACACTAAGGGTAACGCTGTGCTTACATGCACCAATGACAGCCTCACAAGTACATCACAAGTCTTCGTCGTGCCTTTCAGCAAGGAGAAGATGAAGACGTGCAGCAACACCACGATTGAATCGCAGTCAACACTGAAGGACAAATATGCCTACTACACCCTTTCATCCGACCTCGGAGAGGCAAACTACGGAAGCCCTTTGTTCAATGAAAAGGGCGAACTCATCGGCATTCTTCAGACATCATTGAAAGAAAAAGGCTATGCTCTCGACATACGTTTCCGCAACGAGCTTACAATAAAGGCAATAGCTACCAATTCTGAAAACATGGCTCTCAAGAGCATCAACATTCCAAAGGGAGTGCCTGAGAGCGCAGAAGAAGCACTCGTATATACATATTTCAAGTCAAGATCGGCAGGCAACGAAGAATACCTCGACATCATGAACCGCTTCATAGCAGCCTACCCTGACAATGCAGAGGGTTATATCCGTCGTTGCACACCATACATCGACCTTTGTGAGTTCGACAAGGCAGATGCTGACATGAACAAGTACCTCGATCTTTCAAAAGACAAGGCAACGGCATACTACAACACAGCACAGACGCTCTACAACAAGCTCACATACCAGAAGGAACCTGCCTATAACAAGTGGACATACGACCTGGCCATCGAACATATTAATAAGAGTCTGGAACTATACAAGGATAACAAGGCCAAGACGACTGACGCAAAAATACTGAAGGCACAAATTCTCTCAGGAAAGAAGGATTACGACGGTGCAATAGCTATATATGAGCAACTGGCTTCCGACAAGGAGACAGCAGTGCCTGCCATCTACTACGCCATGTCAATAGCGTGCGAGTCAAGGGGCGACTCCACAAGTGCTATCATAGCACTCATGGACAGTGCAATCAACAAGTTCGGTGACCCTCTCCCTGGCGATGCTGCCAACTATGTACTCCGTCGCGGTCGTCTTTATGCACAGATTGATAAGAACCGCCTTGCCGTACAAGATTACAACCAGTATTGCTACCTTGTAAATAACAAAGTGAGCGACATCTTCTATTACGACCGTTCACAGATAGAGCTGAAGGCGCGTCTCTTCCAACAGGCATACGACGACATCAACACAGCCATCACGATGAATCCGAACAAGGTCATCTATTACATTGAAAAGGCTGCCATGTGTCTCCGTTTCGGTTACAACGACGAGAGCATAGAGGCATGCAAGGTGGTACTCAGCGCCAACGACAAGGACACCGATGCACTTCGCATCCTCGGCTTTGCACAAATACAGGCAGGCAAGAAGGAGGAAGGAAAGAAGAATCTCCAAAAGGCCATCGACCTCGGCGACGAAAATGCCAAGGAGATAATGGAGAAATATGGGAATTAAGCTGACCCACCCTCAGTTTTTCATAAAGGGATGGGAAGTAAAAACTTAAAAGCCGCTCGGACACTTATTCCGAACGGCTTTTCTATTTTATGATTCACAATGCATAACAAATAATTACACATTTATTATAACTATTACTATTTTCTCATTCCAAATTAGTTTTCCATTTCAAACACGAGTTCTTCCTGATGTTTCATCAGTACGAGCTGAGAAGTTGTGAGACTCATAATCTCGAAAGTGTCGGAGCGCTGAGCCTTCTCAGATCCAATAGGCTTAGAGTCTTGGAGGATGAGGTTGCCATCCTTGACATGCCAGTGGGCATAATCTACACCCATATCGTAGGATATAGCAACACCATCCTTATTGAGTTCAAAACTCTGACGCTGACCATTACGAATGGTAGTCCACAAATGACGAAGGGCAGTTAAATTAACTACTATAGAAGCAAGATTTTCATCTTGATTGGCGTAATAGATGACTTCCACATCATCGCCTGCCTTGACATCACCCTTAATCATTTCCTCAGCGATGCTCACAATGACCGTATCACCCTTTGGAGTGATGACCTCAAGTTCATTCATACTCGTACCATCACCTACCCTACCATGCATTTCCACAATACCAGGATGAGTGTCAAGCCCCACAACCTCGATAGTGTCGGATGTTGTCTGTCTGCTCTTGCATCCGTTGCAGGAAGACATAGTGAGCATCAAAACTACTTGCGCTATAATCAATATAGAATATTTGTTCATGCTGTATGTTTTATGTTATTTTAGCAGTTGTACAACTATATAAAGCCAAAAGAAACTATACTTTCAACTTTGTTTCTGCAAAAATAGCATATTTATTCGTAAGTTGTTTCAAAAAAAATGAAAATTAGTTCGTCAGTCTCTTTGATAAGTAGATACATCTTGCATAATTCATACTCGCAATAAAAGAACGCCTCATAGTTTTTCATGTTACCTGAGTTTTTAACAAAATCATATTTTTTCGTTATTTACTAATCTGTTAGCAGGTATTATCTTCAAAAAAACAATGTTTTATTTCTGCAATTCGTACATAATACGTAATTTTGCAAGTTAATAGAATAAGTAAAGTTTCGGTAGATTCGCTAATACGTATAGCGAACCTGCCTTGAGAACTAAAAACAGTAGAATGACTAAGAAATACGATTTTCTCATTATCGGTTCAGGTGTGGCCGGTATGAGTTACGCACTCAAGGTGGCAAATGCAAACAAGGGCAAGATTGCCATCGTTTGCAAGACAACACTCGAAGAGGCTAATACTGCCAAGGCTCAAGGCGGTATTTCATCCGTAACCAATCTGTTGGTTGACAATTTCGAAAAGCATATTGAGGACACTATGATTGCTGGCGACTGGATAAGCGACCGTGCTGCCGTAGAACAGGTTGTACGTCGTGCACCAGAAGGCATCAGAGACCTTGTAAAGTGGGGCGTCAACTTCGACAAGAAGGAAGACGGCTCATTTGACCTCCACCGTGAGGGCGGACACTCTGAGTTCCGCATTCTCCATCACGCAGACGACACAGGTGCCGAAATTCAGAGAGGACTCATGGAGGCTGTACGCAACAATCCTAACATCGAGATTCTCGAAAACCACTTTGCCGTAGAGATTATCACACAGCATCATCTTGGCATTCGCGTAACACGCCGTACTCCGGATATAGAGTGCTACGGAGCATATATCCTTAACCCTGAGACTGGTAAAGTAGATACTTACCTCTCAAAGGTCACTCTCATGGCAACTGGAGGAACAGGCGCAATATACAAGACAACATCCAATCCAAGTATTGCCACTGGCGACGGTATAGCCATGGTTTATCGTGCAAAGGGTAAGGTGAAGGACATGGAATTTGTACAGTTCCACCCTACGGTACTCTACAATCCAGCCGAGACTCACCCAGCCTACCTCATAACCGAGGCTATGCGTGGATATGGTGGTATTCTCCGTCTTCCTAATGGCGAGGAGTTCATGCAGAAATATGATGAGCGTCTCAGTCTTGCTCCTCGTGACATCGTGGCTCGTGCCATCGACAACGAGATGAAGATTCATGCCCTTGACCATGTGTGCCTTGACGTCACACACAAGGACCCAGAGGAGACTAAGAAGCACTTCCCTAATATATATGCAAAGTGTCTTTCCATCGGCATAGACATCACAAAGCAGTATATTCCGGTAGCTCCTTCTGCACATTACATGTGCGGAGGTATTCAGGTTGACCTCGACGGTCAGAGTTCAATCAAGCGTCTCTATGCCGTAGGCGAGTGCTCATGCACAGGTCTCCACGGAGGTAACCGTCTTGCAAGCAACTCACTCATTGAGGCTGTTGTATATGCAGATGCAGCAGCAAAGCACTCACTTGAAGTTATTGACAATTACGACTTCAACGAGAACATACCAGAATGGAACGATGAGGGCACAATGACCAACGAGGAGAAGGTGCTTATTGCACAGGATGCCAAGGAGGTAGGACAGATCATGTCAACCTACGTGGGTATCGTTCGTTCTGACCTCCGACTTCATCGAGCATGGGAGCGTCTTGACCTTCTCTACGAGGAGACAGAGCACCTCTTCAAGCGTGTGAAGCCAACAAGGGACATCTGCGAATTACGTAACATGATTAACGTTGGTTATCTCATCACTCGTCAAGCTCTTGAGCGTAAGGAAAGTCGTGGTCTCCACTATACTGTTGACTACGAGAAGCACGCACTGGATAAGAAGAAATAGGACAGACCTTCCCCCAACCCCTTCCTTTCAGGACGGGGAGTAGATACTCCATCGCTGAAGAAAGGGCAAGGGTTCACCTGTTTCCTTCTTTCGACCGTCTTTGGCCGGAGCCTTGTTCGAGCATGTTATTTCTATTTAACTTCAATTGCACTCTTATGTGTGACGAGTTCGTCATACATAAGAATGCAAGAATAAAGAATCATTTTTTCACAAACTAAAATAAGCAATGTCATAAATCCTTGACAACTAAAATTAACATGAAAAGAATTTTTTTAGCATTAAGTATGCTTTTCTGTGCGGTCGTAAACGTATCAGCACAGAACATGAATGTGCCAGCAGACCCTCAGATTAAGAAGGGCACTCTGCCAAACGGTTTGACTTATTACATTCGTCACAACGAGTGGCCAGAGAAGAGAGCATTCTTCTATATTGCTCAGAACGTAGGTTCTATGCAGGAGGAAGATAACCAGCTCGGTCTTGCTCACTTCCTTGAGCACATGTGTTTCAACGGAACGAAGAACTTCCCTGGTGACAACCTCAAGAAGTATCTCGAGAAGATTGGTGTCAAGTTCGGTGAGAACCTTAACGCCTACACTTCGTTTGACGAGACAGTATATAACATCGACAACGTGAACGTGGAGATTCCAGGAGCCATTGACTCTTGTCTCCTCATCCTTCACGACTGGAGCCACGACCTTCTCCTCGAAGACAAGGAGATTGACAAGGAGCGTGGTGTCATCAACGAGGAGTGGCGTATGCGTCGTAGTGCCATGATGCGTATGCAGGAAGAAGCCTTCAAGGAAGTGTATCCTGGAAGTAAGTACGCTAACCGTATGCCTATCGGTACTATGGACATCGTTATGCACTTCCCTTACAAGGCACTTCGTGACTACTACAAGCAATGGTACCGTCCTGACCTTCAGGCTATCGTTATCGTAGGTGATGTAAATGTGGATGAGGTAGAGAACAAGATTAAGAACACATTTGCAGACATCAAGGCTGTAGAGAATCCAAGCCAGCGTGTA
>JAGCWG010000023.1 GCA_017961965.1 Bacteroidaceae bacterium
GACTTTACGATACACTCCGCTCTGTCATTGGAGGCAATAGCGCAACAAGCATCTCTGGTGCATGGCAAAGCGTGGACGACATCAGTTCACATATGCTCAACTTCCTTGAGAACCACGATGAGCAGCGTATTGCATCACAGTTCTTTGCTGGCAATGCAGAGAAAGGAAAGGCTGCCATGATTGTTGCCACACTCATGCGTACCAACCCAGTGATGATTTACTTCGGTCAGGAACTTGGCGAACAGGGTATGTACTCAGAGGGATTCAGCGGTCAGGACGGTCGTACAACAATCTTCGATTACTGGACAATAGACCTTATCCGCAGATGGAGAAACAACGGTAAGTTTGACGGCAGTCTCCTCAACAAGGAAGAGAAAGACATTCAGGCATTCTACTCTAAACTGCTCAACCTTGCTAACAAGGAGAAGGCTATCCGCGAGGGCCTCTTCTACGATGTGATGTACGTCAACTACGGTCAGGGAATGAACGAACACCGTCAGTTTGCATTCCTCCGCAAAGCAGGAAAGGAACTTATCCTCGTTGTTGCCAACTTTGATGACAAGCCTGCACGCTCATGGATCAAGATTCCTACTCACGCATTCGAAGTACTTGATATTCCTACAAAGCAAGGCGTGGAGTGCAAGGAACTCCTCACAGGCAAGAAAGAGACTAAGTGCGACCTTATTCCAGACGGCACTATATACGTTGAGCTTCCTGCCAACGGAGGTAAGGTCATCAAGTACAAGTTGTAAAAAAGAATCCGACATAACAACACATAGCCGTGCGTCATCGTTGCCCCAGCAACCTGACGCACGGCTTGTCTTTGTGTGAAATCGCACGAAACGTGCGGACGAAGAAAAACAGGTAAAAACATGAAAAAACAGATAAAAACCAAAAATATTTTTCCTGTGTAGTAAAAAACACAAAATGTTTTTTGGTGTTTTTATCTGTTTTTCTTTGTTTTTTCTTCGTCCGCACGTCTCGTGCGATAAAATTTTCGAAGGACGAGGAACTAAAAAAGCCGTGCGTCAAGTTGCAGAGGCAACGACGACGCACGGCAAATGATTTTATATAGTTATAAAACTATGAGTAAGTACAATGTTACTTAACGAAAATCTTCTTGACTGTATTGCCAGTCTTGACGATGTTAAGACCCTTCTGGAGTGAATTCTGACGAACACCAGAGATGTTGTAGATAGTAGTTGCTTCTGTCTCAGCAGCAACTTCCTCAACAGCTGTTGGAGTCTTAGAACTGTTAGCTCCGAAGTACATGAGACGGAAGTTATCAGCCTTGAACCATGAAGCAGAAGAAACCTTGATAACAGCACTCTCACCTTCCTTAACTGCAAAGATGACGCTTACATCAGTACCGATACCCTTCTCATTCTCCATTGCAACCTCAGCTGCATCGTTATTTACGCTAACTGTAATCTTGTTACCCTTATCAGATGCAACGAGAGCAGTAAGCTCGTATGTACCAGCCTTGAGGGCATCAATAGTCTGTGTTACATAGAAGTCAACAGCGCTACCATTCCAAGTATTGAAGAGGTATGAACCATCAGCATTTTCTACAGCATAGTTACCATCTGTACTTCCAACAATCTTAGTATCTCCAGTTGCAGGAGTGTTATTAGTCCAACCTGTGAAGTCACGAGTCTCGAAGCTTGCGTTTTCAATCATAGAAGTACAAGGAAC
>JAGCWG010000258.1 GCA_017961965.1 Bacteroidaceae bacterium
CCGCAAGAACTAGAAAACTCAAAAACTTACAAACTCAAAAACTCAAACTCAAATAAAACAATTTTATGAAAGCGAAAGAATATTGGCGACATTACCGCTTGGTGTGTAAGACCAAGGACTTGGGTGAAAAGCGCCATATTATGTTTGAACAGAATAAGGCAATGAAGTGGCTGGGTTATCTCTTTGCCGCTTTTTGGTGCGCTTATCTCCTGTTCTTCGGTGTTGTCCTTGGCAACGCCATGTCGGATGGCCCTGTTGAGGGATTTGACTTGATTGATGGAGGAATGATTGCGTTCATCGCACTTGATTTCCTTGTACGTCTCATGTTGACAGAGACACCTGCACAGGAAGTCAAACAATTCAAGCTGATGCCAATATCCGTAAAGTTCCTTATCGGTACGTTCCTCACACGAAGGATTCTTTCTTCCTTCAACATCGTGTGGCTCTTTTTCCTCGTACCATTCGGATTGATACAGTTGCCACATTACTACGGACTTGGAGGATTCTTCGTCTGGGTATTTGCATGGTGGCTTATCTTTGCCATCCACAGTCAGGTTTATCTTATATGGCGTTCATTGATGAACCGCAACTTCCTGTTCACGTTGTTGCCTGTTTCCATCTATGCCTTCCTTTTCTATTGCGGAATATTTGATGACGAATACACTCAGATGATATTCGGAGACAATGTAGAGTGGTTGTACAACGCTTGTCTCTGGTGGTGGCGTTCAATTCTTGACGGAAGTGTATTGCCATTCATCTGTCTTGGCGTGATACTTGTCCTTCTCTTCTGTCTCAACCTTGTCATTCAGAATAAGGCTATTTACAAGGAGATTGCCGAGGTACAGGAGTCAAAGGTCAAGTCAAGGGAGATGTCTGTATTCAACCGTTTCGGCATCATTGGTGAGTACCTCAAACTTGAGGTAAGGTCAATCATGCGCAATGCGGTTATCCGTAAGCAGTTCATCCTCGGTGTTGTGTGCATGTTGATGCTCTCATGTATGACGGCATTCACACCTGTTTATGACAACAACCTTTTCATGAAGGCATACATAAGCATGTATTGCTATTGTGTACTTGCCAACATGATGCTTGTCAATGCTATGTGCCCGGAGGGTAACTATATCGACGGCCTTATGGCTCGTAAGGAATCAGTTCTTTCGCTCCTCAAGGCAAAGTACTATTTCAATCTCATGATGTTCATCGTGCCTTTCTGTGTATTCCTCGTACCTGTTATTCAGGGCAAGAGCACGATAGGCGAGAGCATCGGCTGTATGCTATTCTCTGCTGGTGTGGTAATGCCTGCATTGTTCCAGATGGCTGTTTACAACAACATGACTATTGACCTTAACAAGAAACTGACAAGGGCAGGTCGTAGTAACAAGATGCAGATAATCGTGTCAATGGTGGCTTTGTTCCTCCCTATGATTATCATGTATGCTCTCATGGTACTTGTACCTGATTACAGCTCGCTCATCCTCGGATTGCTTGGTGTGATTGGCATTGCGCTCAATCCTCTGTGGCTTCGCAACGTCTATAACCGTTTCATGGCTCGACGCTACGTCAATATGGACGGTTTCCGTTCAAGCAGAAACGCGTAGGGAATAATTAAAAATTAAGAATTCAAAATTCAAAATTAAGAATTGGCTTCTATATTATATAGATCCGCTAGAATTTCTAGAGCTTCTAGTTTATATAGTTTTACTAGAGCTTATAGAGCCTATAGAACACCACAAAAAAATACAAACAACTATGACATTGACATTATCAAATATAAAGAAATATTTCGGAGAGAAACTGGCTCTCGACATCGAACAATATACAGTGAATGACGGTGAGATAATAGGTCTCGTAGGTAACAACGGTGCTGGTAAGACAACCATGTTCCGTGCCATCCTCGACCTCATCAAGCCAGAGGAGGGTGTGGTAAGCATTGACGGCATCAATCCTGCTGAGAGCGAGGATTGGAAGGAGATAACGGGTGCTTACGTTGACAGTGGCTTCCTCATTGATTATCTCACTCCAGAGGAGTATTTTGACTTCATTGCCAAGGTGTCAAACATAAGCAAGGAAGAACTTGACGAACGTCTCAAGCCTTTCGCAGGATTCATGAATGGCGAGGTTCTCGGACAGAACACGCTTATTCGTAACCTCTCAATGGGTAACAAGCAGAAGGTAGGAATCATCGCGGCTATGATTACTCGTCCTAAGTTGCTTATCCTTGATGAACCGTTCAACTTCCTTGACCCTACTTCACAGCTTGCGATGAAGAGCGTCATCGAGAACTACAACAAGGAGACAGGTGCAATAGTGCTCGTAAGTTCGCACAACCTTACACACACCATCGACATCTGTACTCGTGTCACTCTCCTTGAGCATGGCAAGATTCTTATGGATTATGACAAGGAAACTCATAAGGACGTCATGAAGGAGATAGAGGACTATTTCGTTGGTCAGGCACCAGTGACACAGGAATAATTGTATTTGTAGTAAAAGGTAGTAAGAAGAAGTAAAGGGGAGTAAAAAGACGTTTGATTGTTCGCGGATTTTCGTTTATCCAAAACCACTTTGCGATGAACATTCGTATCTTTACTCCTTTTTACTCCAATTTACTCCTCTTTACTCCCCTCAAAAAAAATAACAAAATATGAAAAAGATTATCTACATTATCATGTCTATGGTACTGCTCGCTTCTTGTAGCACCATGAAGAAGTTGGCTGAACCGTCAAACACATCGGCTTATCGTAAGCCTATAAGGGAGTTGAGGGTCTCAGGCGGACGTGTGAGTGTGGATAATGGCACTTCATCATCTTCGGAGGTGTCAATGTCTGAACTTGCCCGTGCAGGACGCAAGCTCGGCTTTGACGTCGAGTTGAGTGACAACCGTCGTCTCATGACGGAGGCTGCCACATGGATTGGCGTGCCTTACCGTAGCGGTGGCATGGATCGTAGTGGCGTGGATTGTTCAGGTCTTGTGTACTGCCTTTACGGTAGTGTTTACGGACAGCGATTTGAAAGGTGCAGTAGCTATGATATGTTCCATAAATACTGCACACCTGTTAATGCAAGCCAGTTGAAGCAGGGAGACCTCGTGTTCTTCACTACCGACAATTCGGGTGGCAGGATTGGTCATTCGGGCATTTACCTGAAAAATGGTAAGTTTATTCATGCAAGTTCTTCAAAGGGTGTTATCATAAGCAACTTGAATGAGCAATATTGGAGTCAACACTGGTTTGCTGGTGGTAAAGTAAGATAATTTTTGTTCTATGGCAAAAAATAATTACTGATTTTTTTGTGCAAGTAATATTTATACCTATATTTGCTACTGATACCGTGCCGGTACATACAAAACTTTACATGATTAGGCATAGGATGTGTTTGCTTGTTTGCCCTTAGGGGTGGTGAGGGGACATGTCTTCAATACCAAGAATACCATAAACAATAAAAACTATAATACTAATACTTTTACGATTATGAAGATTTCACGTATTGATCATCTGGGCATAGGGGTCCAGAGTATTGACGAGGTACTGCCTTACTATGAGGGTGTACTCGGTCTCAAATGTTATGCTGTTGAGGAAGTAGCTGACCAGAAGGTTAAGACAGCTTTCTTTAAGGTGGGAGAGGTCAAGATTGAGCTTCTCGAACCTACATCAGAGGACAGTACTATTGCCAAGTGGCTTGCCAATGGCGGTAAGGGTGTTCATCATGTTGCCTTTGCTGTGGAGGATGGCGTTGCCGATGCTCTCGTTGAGGTTGAGGGCAAGGGCGTGCGACTCATTGACAAGGCTCCACGTCCAGGTGCAGAGAACATGATGATTGGTTTCCTCCATCCTAAGTCAACAGCAGGTGTCCTCACCGAACTTTGTGAGCCAAAGAAGTAGGAGCCCCCCGACCCCCGAGGGGGGCGGCCTTCGGGTAAAGTCTGAAGGTATGGGGCAAATACTACTATATATTTTTTTGACCTGTACGTTTTGAATTCTTGGTACTATTTGCCAATGAAAAAAGCAGAAGTGCTTGTTTATGACAATACAAGTATTCAATCGTACAGATTGTATTTCTAAATCAGAAAGGCTGTCTTCCCCCCTTTTTCCGGATGGCCGCCCCCTTTGGGGGTCGGGGGGCTTTTCATGTCAAAACAAACAGAAAGAATACAGGAGTTGATTGAACTCCGCAAGAAAGCACGTATTGGCGGTGGTGACAAGGCTATTGCCAAGCAGCATGAGAAAGGAAAGCTTACGGCTCGTGAACGTATCGCATTACTCCTCGACGAAGGCAGTTTTGAGGAGATGGACATGTTCGTTGAGCATCGTTGTACTAACTTCGGAATGGAGAAGAAGCACTATCTCGGTGATGGTGTGGTAACAGGTTCTGGTACTATTGACGGACGCCTCGTCTATGTCTTTGCACAGGACTTCACCGTGAGCGCAGGTTCACTCTCTGAGACGCTTGCCCTCAAGATATGTAAGGTGATGGACATGGCCATGAAGGTGGGTGTGCCTTGTATAGGTCTTAATGACTCAGGTGGTGCACGTCTTCAGGAAGGAATCAATGCCCTTGCAGGTTATGCTGAGATTTTCCAGCGTAATATCCTTGCTTCTGGTGTCATTCCTCAGATTTCAGCCATCATGGGTCCTTGTGCTGGTGGTGCCGTTTATTCGCCAGCTCTCACCGACTTTACCCTCATGGTTGAGAATACCTCATATATGTTCCTTACAGGCCCTGGACCTGTCAAGGCGGTGCTTGGCGAGGTCGTTACTCAGGAACAGCTCGGAGGTGCAAGTGTTCACGCCACAAAGTCAGGTGTCACTCACTTTACTGCATCTACAGAGGAGGAGGCAATAGGTATGATTAAGAAGCTCATCAGCTATATTCCTCAGAACAACCTTGAACGTACTCCACGTGTTGAGTGCGTTGATCCAGTAGGTCGTATGGAGGATTATCTTAACGACATCATTCCTGACAATCCAAACATGCCATACGACATGTATCAGGTCATTACGGGTATTGTGGATAACGGTGAGTTCTTTGAGGTTCAGCCAAACTTTGCTAAGAATATCATCATCGGATTTGCACGTTTCAATGGCCAGTCGGTAGGTATTGTTGCCAATCAGCCAAAGCAGCTTGCAGGAGTGCTTGATTGCAACTCTTCACGTAAGGGCGCACGTTTTGTGCGTTTCTGCGATGCGTTCAACATTCCTATCGTGACACTCGTCGATGTACCAGGATTCCTTCCAGGTACGGCACAGGAGTACAATGCCGTAATCCTTCATGGTGCAAAGCTTCTCTATGCTTATGGTGAGGCAACAGTGCCAAAGGTTACTGTCACGCTTCGTAAGTCGTATGGTGGTTCTCACATCGTCATGTCATGTAAGCAGTTACGTGGTGATATCAACTATGCATGGCCATCAGCAGAGATTGCAGTTATGGGTGCAAGTGGTGCAGCATCTGTGCTTTATGCCAAGGAGGCAAAGGCTCTCAAGGACGAGGGCAAGGTGGAAGAGGCAAAGGCATTCATCAAGGAGAAGGAAGACGAATACACCAAGCTCTTTGCTAATCCTTATCAGGCAGC
>JAGCWG010000259.1 GCA_017961965.1 Bacteroidaceae bacterium
ACCCACAGCCTTGGCATAGACACTCTCGAAGTCGAGGGTAACACCACCCGTTTCTTCCTTATCCTTCATGATATAATCAGCACCTGCATCCTTGAATATCTGTGCCATGTAACTGTTGCCACCCATCACATACCAGCCATCACGTATCTGACGTCCAGAGACAATAGTAGGATTCTTGGCTTTCGTCTTAGCATTCTCTGCCATTAGTTCTGCTACTTCTGCCTTAAGCGTGTTGTACTTATTCTCTATATCTGCAAAGACAGCGTTGGCACGACGTGTCTCACCTGTAAGGAGACCAATGAACTTTATCCACTCTGCCTGACCAAGAGGATCTGTCTCCTTGTAGCCGTGATGAGGAATAAGCGGAATACCGCAGTCCTTCAGCGTCTCATAGCCTCCATGCTTGCTTGCAGACACAAAGATATAGTCAGGGCGTGAGGCAATGACTGCTTCAAGGTCGAAATTACCCTCCTTACCTATCTTCACGGTGGATCCATCCTTAATCTGCTGTTTGATGAGTGGATTAAAAAGATGGCGCAAACTTGTAATTCCAATCACCTTGTCCTCCAATCCGAGAGCCACGAAGTTGCCCATCTGCAAGGCAGTCATGCACACGAACCTTGACTTTGCCTCTTTAACCACCAGTTCCATAGGAGCTGTGTGTGATGAAGGGTCGGGATTGCTTATATGAACATGTACGCCATCATCCTTATACTCCACACGGAGACCCTTGGCGTACTTTATCCTTATCGTGTCACTATACTCAGATGCCTTGGCAAGGATGGAATCCTGCTGGCGAAACAGCGAGTCAGCACTTACAGCCTCATCAGAAGATGTAGTCCTATTGCCACATGATGCCAAGGAAAGAATTGCAACTATAATCAACAGTATTCGTTTCATAATGCAAATATACGGTTTTTACATGTTACTACAAGTCACAAAGCAATTATTTGTGCCCAGCATAAAAAATAGGGCAAACACGAACGCCTTCGGTTGCCCTATCACAAACTTTAAATGATGTCAATATTTAGTTTAAGCTATTTTATTCCTCTGGATACATTGAGTGGTAAACCTCAGAAAGCTCGATGTTGTTCTTTGTGTGGTTAATCCATACATTGAGAATCTCAGGAATATCGAGGAGACCACGGAGGTCGTCAGACTGAGTCTTACGAGTAGAGATATTCTCGTACTTAGCCTCGTTCTTGAAGTACTCAAGCCAAGAGTTGTCCTCAGATGCTGGCTCCTTCTCGTCCCAGTACTCTTCGCCCTCACCGTACATATCGTTGTGAGCGTGGTCACCTGCGATTGACATGAGTGCCTGAAGTACAAATGACTTAGAAGCTGGGAATGCGCTCTGCTCCTGAATACGTGCCCATACATCCTCCTTCTTATTCTCGTTCTGGTCAACAGTACCTACGAAATAGTTTGCGCTGTACTTCTGAAGCTCTGTCTCAAGCTGCTCATAACGTACGTTTGCCTTATAGATATCGTAGTCGTGCTCCTTGCTTGAAGGGTTACCATGACCCATGAACAAGACAGACTTAGTTGCAGCATCAGCCTTGAACTCGTCGTTGAGAATCTTAGCGACATCCTTCACGTCGTCCTCGCTGTTGAGGAGTGGAGTTCCGAGACGTACAGTAACCTCTGAAAGGTACTTGTCATCGAGGTCGCCAAGGTAGTTGTTACCGAAGTCCTTGATGTAGTTGATTACACGTCCGTACTCCTCACCTGGGATAACCTGAAGTGACTGTACTGTAATCTCACTGTACTTGACGGCACCAAGAGCATGAAGCCAGAAGTTAGGAGCATAGTAGTTGCGCTTGTCAGCACCGTCAGCTGCGTGCTCACCTGCTGCAGCACGGTTGATACAGATGGCAGAAGAATAAGACACATACACGTCACAGTCAGGAAAAGCCTGCTCGTATGCCTTCTTTGTGTTGTCAAATGAATTGAATGCACACTGCCATGTTGAACCGAAAGCAACAAGGAGGATAGCCTTGTCATGCTTCTTCTGTGCATTAACCTGCGCATCCACAGCTCTCTGATACTTTGTGTAGTTGTCGAGAACCACTTCGTCATCATCATCACCACATGATGTGACAGACATTGTTGCTACAACTGCCAAGGCAGCAAGAAGCAGAGATTTAATCTTCATCATAGTTGTTTTGTTTTTTTATTTTAGTATTGATTTTGTTTCCTTTATTGAATTTCACGCAGAACGACGCATAGATGGTCGTAGGCGGTGTGGTTGTGCCAAGATGGAGCGGCTTTGGTGTACGGTCAACGCAGTTGAAGATGTTATCTACACCTGCCTCAACCCTGTACGAAAGCTTAGACGTACTCTTGCCCAAGTCATGCGATGTGCTCAGTTTCCATATCTGATAAGCCTTGCCGTTGCCGTCATTCTGGTAGTAGCGCATACTGCTGCCACGTGCATAGATACCGATGCCAAGACGATACTTAGGCGAGAAGCGGTGAAGCCATGTGGCATAAGCATTCCAGCGATGATGAGCCATGCCGTCAATAATGACACTTTCGAGACGGTCATGCTTCTCATCATACACATCTGCATCGGTATCGAGGTAGCTGTAGTTGCCGCCAATGGAAATATCCCTGGTGATGTTGTACGCAAGGTTCACATCCACACCATAAGTCCTTGCCCTCTCCATGTTCTTGTACATACGTGGGACAATGTCGGCACTACCGTCGCCATAGTACTGCGTCTCGCCCTCTGGTATTGCATCAAGAGGGACATTGACGAGCGTTATCATATTATCGAGTCGGTTAGTATAGCCTGTTACAGACACGTTGATACGGTCTGTTCTCCACTCCACTCCGCCTGTGAAGTAATTGCTTGTCTGGGCACGTAGGTCACGGTTGCCCATATAGTAGAAGGTCTTTGCACCCATCTGACGGAGATAATGGTAGTTGAGTTCCTTGGGTGTAGGTGTCTTGAATCCCTGACTCCAACCCATCCTTATACGGAAGTCACCAAGGCTGAACATGGTACTCACCTTTGGCGTTGCCCGGAATCCGAATCCATTGTTCTCGTTAAGGCGGAGACCTGCTGTGAGGTTGAACCACTCAAGATGATTGAACTCATCCTGCACATACACGGCTGCTGTCCAGTCATCTGCCTCACCTCCCTTGACACGCATCGGAGCATCGAGATAGTCATAACGGTACTCTGCTCCTGCACTCAGCGTATTGTCCAGAGGAAGGGAGAACACTCCCTTGAGCACAGCCATTGTGCGCTGCTGGTCTGACTGAAGATTACGCTGCTCCGCAAAGTACGGGTAGTAGTTGGTGAACCTGCCCAATGGGTCATAACCATCCTCAAGCGTGGTGTCTGTATATTTATAGTAGTAGGCATGCTTGTTCCAGTCAACGTCAAGCGTGACTATATCGCTGCCACGTAGTTTCCACCTACCTCCAAGCGCTGCACTCGCATTACGGTACATCAGGTCATAGGTATATACATCACACGAAGCATACTTGCCATCCTGCGGACGATTGATAATCTTGCCATAGTACGAGCCCTCAGCATACATCTCAAGGCGTTTGTTTGCCGTATAAGTAAGACGTTCAGCCACCTGCCAATTGGTATATTTATTGACGGTCTTGTTACGACTATCCTTGAGCAGTTTTCCCTCTGCATACTCCTCTGACGTGTTCTGCCAGCCGTCCGTATGCTGCATCTGGAAGTTGGTGTAGGAGTTGAACCTGCCAAGGCGTAA
>JAGCWG010000260.1 GCA_017961965.1 Bacteroidaceae bacterium
TAATGATTGTATTGATTAATGATGTAGGTTCAGCGCATAAAATAAATGAGTGTAGTGACTCCTACTCGATTGTTTTTAGGCGTTGAAGATGCGCAGTAGGCGGTGCAAGGATTGTAAAAATAATTATGCACACCTACTTAACTAATTGGTAGTAACAATACTTATTCAAAAGACAAAATTACTTATCAATGAGTAATTGTTAATTGGTATATTGATACATTGAGCGTAAACAGATAAAGGGTTATGAGTCGGGATGTGATTTGAATGAATACTCATTTACGAGTAATACGAAGTGGATATTTTAATGCTGCTACCTACATAACTGACTAAAACACTCATTTTTAGGTATTGCGCCATCCGTTTTTTCGCCATACCTTTGCAGCGCAAATTCATAATGCAAAACACTATGACAAGAAACCATCATACGCCACAATCATCGGAACAAAAAATTGATAATACGTAAACAATATATAAGAGATATGAACGCAACAATTGTAGTTTATGGTTCCTCAACAGGAACATGCGAGGCTATTGCCGACAAGATTGCCAAGAAGCTGGGATGTGAGGCTATCAATGTACAGAACCTCACTGCAGACGTGGTAAGTAACAACAAGAACCTCATACTCGGAACATCAACATGGGGTGCTGGCGAGATGCAGGATGACTTGTATGATGGTCTGAAGGTATTGCAGGGAGCAGACCTTTCTGACAAGACCATTGCACTCTTCGGCTGTGGTGACTGTGGCTCTTATAGTGACACATTCGTAGGTGGAATGGGAGAGTTGTATAATGGAATCAAATCAAGTGGCGCACACTTTGTCGGTTCTGTTGGTACTGACGACTATTCCTTTGATGACTCAGAGGCACTTGTTGATGGTAAGTTCATTGGCTTGCCACTTGATGACGTGAACGAGGATGACAAGACAGACTCGCGTATTGATGCGTGGATAGCAGATATTCTCCCAACACTATAATATTGCAATTGGACTATGTTACAGATGATGATGGATAATGGTGTGGGACAGATGGTAGTCCCATCAGAAATCAAGGTATTGATGAACCATATTTATGAATACAAGAAAGGAGTACGTAGGATGATTCTTTTCACTTGTCCACGACGCTTTGAACAACAAGCTTGCATTCGCCTAAAAAGTCAGTCAATAGACTACGTTGCTCAACCAGCAGGTCGTGATAATGTTAACATTTATTTTGGTCGTCGTGAATGCCTTGATGCCATCCGTCTGTTTGTCACTCGTCCTCTTCATGAGTTGACACCTGAGGAGGACTTCATACTTGGGGCAATGCTTGGATACGACATCTGCGTGCAGTGTGAAAGATACTGCGAGAGAAAGAACAAATATGGCAAGTGCTAATTTTATTCAGAATAATATAGATTAATTTGGTAACAATAATCATTGGACTGCTCATTCCGCTGCTTGGCACGATGCTGGGTTCAGCCTTTGTTTTCTTCATTCGTGACAAGATACCAGAACTGGCACAGAAGACCATGCTGGGATTTGCGTCAGGTGTGATGGTGTCTGCATCTGTGTGGTCACTGCTTATTCCTGCCATTGACTCATGTAGCAATAGTGGCAAGTGGGCTGTCATGCCTGCTGCTGTGGGCTTCCTCGTAGGAATACTGTTTCTGCTTTCCATAGATAGCATCGTTCCTCATCTGCATATCGGTACGGACAAGCCGGAAGGTATGAAGATGCATCTGTCACGCACGTCGATGCTTACCTTTGCAGTCACCATACATCACTTGCCAGAGGGCATGGCTGTGGGTGTGGTACTTGCTGGAGTGAACAGTGGTATGACCAATATCTCGTTTGCAAGTGCGATGGCAGTTGCTATTGGTATTGCTATACAGAACATTCCAGAAGGCGCAATCGTGTCTATACCTATGCGCTCTGCTGGCAAAAGTCGCTTGCGTTCGTTTGTCATAGGTACATTAAGTGGTGTGGTTGAACCTGTAGGCGCATTGGTTGTTATGTTACTCTTAGGAGTCACGTTGCCAATCCTTCCATATATGTTGAGTTTCGCTGCTGGTGCAATGTTGTATGTAGTAGTGGAGGAGATAATCCCAGAAGCTTCAAGTGGTCAACATTCTAATCTCAGTACCATTGGCTTTGCCATCGGTTTTGTACTGATGATGGTATTGGATGTGGTTATGGGATAGTTAATTTGAATCTTAAATCTTTAGTTTGTGCTTCTGGTACAAACAAAAATGGCTCCCGTCTTTCACAAGAAAGGAGCCATACTTTTGTAAAAACAATAATCATATAAACTATTCAAATGATCTACTATGAAAACATACCTAAACGATTTTAGGTTGTATATATTCCTTTACATTGTCCTTGAATGAGTCACCTATCGGCAAAGTTGTACCATCAATCAACTTAACGTTGTTCTTTGCCACTTCTGCCACCTTGCTCATGTTGACGATGAATGACCTATGGATGCGGACAAAGCCGTGATTGTCTATCATCGTTATTATCTTGCTTATCGGCATGAGCGTCATCAGTTTCTCACCTCCTTCAAGATAGATGCGCAGATACTCGCGCATTGACTCTATATACTTTATCTCAGGGATATTGATACGTGCCACCTTGTGGTCTGCCTTGAGGTAGAGCACATTATCGTCCGTTGGCTGTATGTTCTGCTCTGCCTGCAACAGCTGATACTGACGTTTTACCTTGTCTGCCGAATGTTGGAACTCAAGAAGTCCGAATGGCTTGAGCAGGTAGTCAACAGCATTGACCTTGTAACTGTCGAGTGCGTACTCGCTGTAGGCTGTGGTGAATACTACGAGTGGCGGATTGGTGAGTGAAGCTACGAAGTCAAGACCATTAAGTTCAGGCATGTTGATATCCACAAAGATTGCATCCACACTCTGCTGTGCCAATACCTGTTGAGCCTGAATAGCATCGCTGCATGCCTCTACGAGGATGAGGTATGGTGTGCGCTCTATCATCGACTTTAACTGGATGAGAGCCAGTGGCTCGTCGTCGATGGCAAGGCATCTTATCATTGCTGTGTTATTGGTATCTGTAACCATACTTCAAAAGTCTTTTCTTCGTTTTCTTTTATCCTTAATATATAATCATCGCCATAGATGAGTTCGAGTCGCTTGCGAGCGTTCTCTATTCCTATGCCGTGGTGATTGTCTTTCTTTGTCTGTTCCACAATGCTGTTGACGCAGAGGAACGAGAGATGTTCGTGAGAGTCATCGTAGCTGACGTATATGTTGATGAAACTCTGCTGACGGTTGCTCACTCCGTGCTTGAAAGCGTTCTCCACAAAGCAGATGAACAGGAGCGGTGGAACCATCACGCCACCCATGTTGTCGGGAGTGCTGACCTGTATGTCAACATTTGTCGAATAGCGAATCCTCATAAGTGAGATGTACAGCTGTATGAATTGTATTTCCTTGTCGAGCGGTACGAACTTCTCGCCACTGTCATAGAGCACGTAACGCATCAGTTTTGAGAGGTCTATGATGGTGCGCTTGGCAGTTTCCTGGTCAATATCTACGAGTGCGTGGATATTGTTGAGTGTGTTCATGAAGAAGTGTGGGTTAATCTGATACTTCAGATATTCCAGTTCCATCTTCAGTTTTTCCTTTTCCAGTGTCAGCAGTCGGCTTCGTGTCATACTTGCATTGATGAGTGAAACTATGCCGAGGTCAACACCCATCATCAGGAGTGCAATGACTATTCGTCCCATGAGTGGAGCACGCAATAGTATGTACTTAGGACCTATCTTTTCATGATGGTGTGCCGACGGATGAAGTTGCTCGTTGTGTCCATGCCTCATATCGAAGTCATCATGCCTATGGCGTGGTGGCATACCTTTGTCATGGAATGGTGGTGTATTGAAGTGGCCGTGTGGTGCATCGAAAGGTGGATGATCAAATCCTTTACGAAATATTATCTCCTTGCGTGGCAGGTCAGGGCGGAATGTGATAAGGTACATGGTGTAGCATCCCATGACCATAAGCAGAGTCAGCCCATAGATGACATAGTGATGCTTGTGGTAGAGACGTAGCAACAGATAGTGATGCGTATAGAATATCACTGCGTATGGCAGGAGCAGTTTCCATGTCTGCCACAACTCGAAACTGTCGAACTCAGACTCGTCAGTTACCGAGACGTAGTAAAGATATAGGGCAGGCAGGATGAATATCACCGCCCACCCTATTGCGATGATTAAGTTTTCTGTCCTCTTACCTTGAATCATTTATTTTGCTGTTATTGTTGCCGCTGTACCTGTTGTTGTTACAGTCGGATTAATCCAGAAGACGTCGCCCACACTGTCACTACATGCCGTCGGTTTGCTTGTACCATACTTTACTGTTACGCTTCCCTTGCCAAGGTTAGGTGCTGTAAGCAATGACAATGAGTTAGAACAGTTTGCTTCAAACTTATACGTACATATTGCTGTTCCGTCCGTTGAGCAAAGCGTATAATATCTACTTGAACTGTAACTTGATGGTGAAGAGCCGAGGTAGTAGCCTTGTGATGCAGAGCCGATACTGCTTGATGAGCTTCCCATTCCACCACCTTGTGAGCCTCCTGCGCTTACGGCTATACCGCCAGTTACTACGATGTATGAGTTATTGTCGCAGTCAAATCCTTCCTCTGGCGAACCCTTAGTAGAGTAAGAGAAGACATTGCCACCTGCAATGGTTATTGCGCCTCTTGTTCCTGCGTTGGAGTCAATGGCATCATTGCCGTTTGACCAACACACAGTTGTACCGCCATTGAAGAATATCTTGCCACCAGAGTTGATGCAGTCGTCATAACACTTGAGGTAAAGCTTGCCACCGTTGATGTTGACGCCTTGCTTGCCTTCCACACCTTCTGCACCATCAGTCTGTGTAGTCACTGTGAGGTCGCCACCGTTAATGTTGACTATATTCATTGCCTTTATTGCTTTGGAAGATGTTCCTGTGCTCTCTCCGAACATTCCGCCACCACCAGGACCGCCTCCTCCAGGACGATTTCCACCGCCTCCCCAAGGGGAAGTGCTTGTGCTGCTCGATGTGTCAGTGTATGAACTACCTGATGTTGATACTGTAAGTGCTGGACCAGTGCTGTCATCAGACAAACCAATATTGATGTTGTTATCAGCCTTCATGCCCATGCTTCCCTTACCGCTCATAGCTATGTTTAGTGTTCCTGCGGCAATATTGATGTCGCTGTCAGCCTTGAGTCCCTTGATGGTATCGGCAGACGAAGTGATGGTAAACGTGCCAGCGTTGATGTTGAGGCTTCCATCCTCATATCCATCCTCGTTTGCCTCTCCGTCCAGTTCCACATCTATGCCGTCACCGCCTGCCTTGTCGATATTTACGTTGAAGCCGTTAGCAAGGAAATACTGTTTGCAGTGTATTCCGTCCTTAACGGCACCAAGGATATTGATTGTTCCGTCAGACTTCTTGAGTTTGATGTACTCCTTGACAGAAATGGCGTGTGCAGTATTGCCTGTCACGTTAAGTGTTCCTGCCTTGTCTATCTCAAGGTGTCCCTTGCAATAGAGGGCAGCCTTCTGCTCGCCATTCTTACCGTCAACGAGAGTGTTGACCGTCTCTTTCTTGATGTCAAGTGTAATGCGCTTGCCACATTGTATATCTATGGCTGCTCCTCGTGTGTTGGTAAGTGTCAAGCCATTAAGAACTATGGAAGTCTTGTATGTTCCGTTGTACTGGAACAATCCGTTGCTTGTCTCACCACTCAACACGGTCTTTATCTCAGCCGTTGTATTCTCATTATTCACCACAACGTCGGCACCGTTCACGCTTACGCTCACACCATCCATGAAGAATGGGTTTACGGCCCTTGCCTCCGTTCCGTTGTAGTTTATCGTCAACTCACTTCCTGTAGCTCCGTAAGTGAGTTCCGTTATTTCGTCAAGACTCACCTCCCATGTTCCGTTGACAATAAGCTTGTCGCCAGCCTCGTTGAAGGTTATCTCATTCACATTACCAAGAGGTATGGTGTTGGTGACGACATTGTTCATCACAATGTAGAGAGCGTCATATTGATTATCCTGTGCAAATGAAGACAGCGAAACCGCCATCAACATCGTAGCCATTATCCTTTTCATTGTTTCCTGTTCTTTTACTATAGCTTGTAACCCTTAATTCCTCACAGAGGTTCATTTCACCACTACCTTCTTAGCCACGTTACCTACTTTGATTAGGTAAACCCCTCGAAGGTTTATTGGCATGTCAAATTTTCCTTCATCATCCGTAACGCCACTTACTATCATAGAGCCACTCTCGTCATATATGGTGAAAGGCTTAGCCTCACCATTAGTCATTGACTCTATGGCTGTTGCAACAGAAGCAAAGGTCATTGACTTGATGTCTGACACGCTAAACGTCTGTACGCTTCCATTCTTTAGAGTAAGAAGCATTTTTCCATTCTCATACTTCACAGACGAGATATTGGTAACGGCATAACTCTGTGTTGCCTCGTTAGTTGATTTGAGCACCATCGCCTTGCCACCATCAGCATACGCATGTGATGAGGTAAGTAACAACGATGCCATGATTAAGTTCTTTACAGTCATCTTTTACACTTGTCTTGTTGTTAGTACCTTATAGCATTTTTTATTTCACGACGCAAAAGTATGAATTATATCTTATTCACACAATACCGCCTTCCTCTCTTATCTACAAACGCCACAAAATTATCTACAATCCCCATTACATTTCAAATCTACAATCTAAAATTTTAGACATTTTGACTATAATCAATAAATAACCATATTTTCTTTACTTTTATACGCTTTTATGTGCACAAACGGAAATTATGTAATAACTTTGTGTGTGGAAAATAAAACTTCAAAAACGGCACTTAAAAACTAACTAACGATGAAAAAGTACCTTAGATTTATCCCTTTATTCCTACTTGCTTCGTGTTCTTCGGAGTTGGTGGATATGGAGAACAATCATTCCGAAAGCAACCTCGACAAGGTAATACTTCAGAGTCATCCTTTTGAATGGGATAACGATACTCGTACCTCACTCTCAGCTACGGATTCAAAAATTATGTTTACGTGGGCTGATGGCGATGCTATTGGTGTCTTTCCTATCAAACCAACAACCAACAGTCAGGCAAAGCAGATTTTGCGTGTTGCCCCTAACACAGACGCTCACTTTGCTTCATTTGATGGTGCTGGCTGGGATTTGAAGAACGGCAATTCCTATGCTGCCTATAGTCCATACGATGGTACGCTTGCTTCGGAAACGACTTACAAGGAAGTGCCTTTAGACCTAACAGGACAGGATGGAACTCTTGAAACTATTGGTAAGAAATACGACTATATGTATGCTCCATCATCAGATAAGATAGAGACGACGGCTGATGGTACTCGCCAGATTGTGTTCGACTTTCAACATGCCATTTCCATTCTTCAGTTGAAACTCACTATGCCTGTAGCTGCCAAGTGGGAAAGGGTGTCTTTGTATGGCTCAACGTCAGACTTCTTCGTGTCAAGTGCAACGATGAATGCTGCTACGGGTGAGATAGAACCATTGACTCAATTCTCATCCTTGAATCTTGCATTGAACTATGTAAGGACGTCATCTGCGGATGAAACAATTACATTGTATGTGGCTATACTTCCAACTACCACGGGTGATTTGACCATTGAGGCAGAAACCACAGAACATAAACTGTATGTTGCCACATGTCAAAGCAAGACACTTGTCGCAGGCAAGGCTTATAGGTTATCTGCATCCTTGTCAGCCTCTGTTTATCCTTGTGATGGCTATGAGAACGGCTATGGATATGTTGACCTTGGACTCCCTTCTGGTTTGAAGTGGGCTGTAATGAATGTGGGTGCAAACACTCCATACGATAATGGAAAGTATTATGCTTGGGGCGAGACAAAGGGATATGGTGAAGAAGATGTGACAAATTTGACAAATTTTGATTATAGAACTCAAAATCAATATACTTATCCTTACTCCCGAAGAAATTACAAATGGAAATCATATAAATGGTGTAATGGCTCGGAACATTCTCTGACAAAATACTGTAAGGGAGCGCATAAGGGAAATGTTGATAATAAAATAAAACTTGAAGCAGAAGATGATGCCGCTGCTCAAAACTGGGGCAGCAAATGGAGAATGCCTGATTCTGACGAATTGCAGGAGTTATTAGACAATTGCTATTGGGTCTGGACAGATAGTTATAATAATTCAAATATCAGAGGATTTGTTGTGTATAAACCTTTGAATTCTGCCGATATGGGACGAATTGTATATCGAGGAGAAATTCCATTAGGCTCGTACTCCCTAACTAATTCTCATATTTTCCTTCCTGTGCATAGCTTTCGTTGGTCAATTGGTTTTGCCAAGGAGGAAGAGAGCGGAATCTGGTCGTCATCGCTTTGTGAAATGGAAGATGATTGGGCGTATTTACTTTATTTATTGCCCAATAGTACAGATTATGTTGACGATTCCGAACCGGTATCAATTGATAGTGGAATACGCTGCTTTGGGTACAATGTTCGTGCGGTATTTAAATATTAACAACTCATTAAAATTTAAATTTATGTTTCTTAAAAAGTTATTCTTTGGCGTTCTTGCTGCTTTTATGGTGGCATCATGCTCTAATGATGATTTTGCTGACAAAGAGGCAGCAAACGTACAATGTGAAAAATGCATCTTGCGTGTCAAGGTTAAGCCGTTCCTCGTTAATGATAACGATGCGGAAACTCGTGCGTGGGTAGGTATATCAAAAAATAATAAAAAGTTTTTTTTCGATTTTGATACTGGTGACAAGTTTGGTGTTTGTGCATTGGATGGTTCATTTAATGCTCCTTATTCTTGTCTGGGTACAATGGAATGCGATGAGGATGATAATGAATACCTTATGATTGATGCTTCGCAGCTTCACGAATTGCTCCGAAACAAAGAGTGTGTTGCATACTATCCTTATGACCCTCAGCATACACCAAATGATTTTAAAGTTCTGTTTTGTTACAATAAGCAGATGCAAAAGGATGATGATAGTGATTATATGGCAAACAATAGTAACTATTTTGTATCAGAACCATTCTGTTTCGAAGATTGGAAGTCTCAAGAAATAGAGATGAAACCTATAAATTCCGTTCTTAAAGTTGTTGTGACTTTACCTAATTTGAAACAAGGTAAATACCGAAAAATAGAATTGGAAACTACTAATAATGGAAAATCTTTTTATGAATATGCACGTTGTTCCATTTCAAGTAATGGCTTTGATACCCCTGAAACTGAAAATCAATGGAAAGCCAATACTTTATCTTTGAATGTAAGTGAGATGGATGTTACTGGTGGGGAACAAGAATTTTATTTTACTTGTTTCCCAACAAAAACTGGACAATTTGTGGTAAAAGCAACTACTAATGATGGTGTTGTGTATTCTTCTGATGTTATTGCAGCAAAGACATTTAAAGCAGGTTTTGGTTATATAATAAATGTAACAAACATGAAGATGGAGACAACGCCAAAAGATGGAACGGAAAATGGATATGAATATGTGGATCTTGGTCTGCCATCAGGCTTAAAGTGGGCAAAAATGAACCTCGGTGCAATGAGCGAAACAGATTATGGCAAATATTACGCATGGGGTGAGACTGTTGCGACAGGAGATGAAGATACTTCAAATGACACAAATTACGATTATAATATTAGACAGGGACATACATCTTCGCTTTATGTCAAAAGAATATGTTATTCTTGGACGTACAAATGGAATAATAATGTAAGTGGAGCTGATACTTATTATTCATGGACAAAGTATTGCTTAGACAAAACGCATGGAAGTGTAGATGGTAGGACATCTCTTATTGCTAAAGATGATGCTGTTATCCAAAATTGGGGCGGTTCTTGGCGTATGCCAACTAAAGAAGAACAAAAGGAACTTTTAGATAACTCTTATTGCGTATGGACAGATAGCTATAATGGTACAGACGTTAAAGGGTATATAATATATAAGGCATTATGTTATTCCGATAAAGGTATGGTAATAAAGTCAGGAAGAACACCAAGTAATTCTTATAAACTTTCCGTCCCTCATATATTTCTTCCTGCTGCAGGCTTCCGTTCGTTCGGTGTATGTGCGCTTGGAACAGGGGAAATTTGTAGTTATTTATCTTCTTCGTTATCTGATCCAGAATATTGTGATGATTGTCATGTAACAAGCATTAGGATAGAACCTAAAAAGTTTAGTTTGGGTAGTGCTGATCGTTGTGATGGAAATAGCATCCGTGCTGTCTGTGAATAAATAATGCTGTAGTCGCCAAAAATATAAAATAATAGATTGGGGGTAGGTCATGCAATATGACTTACCCTTAATGTGTATATACCCCATACATCCATTAAGTGGTGTATGAGCCTAAAAATGTCTTGCCAATATTAACATTCAGTGCATTTTACTAAATTTCGCACAAAATAGTTGGAAATCTATAAAACAAACATTATTATATAAAGCTTCGTATTTGTATTTTAAAATAATTATTCCGAATTTTGCACATGATAATCAATCAGCGATAACTAAAAAACTCAAGAACTTATAAACTCATAAACTCACAAATATGAAACAGACATTTCGCAATCTATTAGTGCTTATGGTACTATGTGCCACTTCACTTGGCTTGAACGCACAAGTGAATGGAGAACTTTGGCAAGACACAAACGGCAAACACATCAACGCACACGGAGGTAACATAATCAAGTATAAGGGTACATTCTACTGGTACGGAGAGAACCGTCCTTACCGTGGCTTCACTACCGAGGCTGGTGTGGGCGTATATTCAAGCAAGGATTTGAAGGCTTGGAAGGACGAAGGCATTGCACTTGCTGTAAGCGAGACGGCTGGTCACGATATAGAGCGTGGATGTATCATGGAACGTCCAAAGGTTATCTACAACCGTAAAACCAATAAGTTCATCATGCTCTTCCATCTCGAACTGAAGGGCAAGGGCTACGAGGCTGCCCGTGTGGCTTTTGCCGAGAGTGACTCACCTGTAGGTCCTTTCCGCTATGTTCGTTCCACTCGCCTCCATGCCGGCAAGTGGCCTTTCAACATGACAGAGGAACAGATTGCCTACGCCAAGACTACAAAGGCTAACGACTGGAAAGACTGGTGGACACCTGAGTGGAGAAAGGAGACTGAAAGAGGTATGTATCTCTGGCGTGACTTTGAGGGTGGACAGATGAGCCGTGATATGACTGTATATATTGATGATGA
>JAGCWG010000261.1 GCA_017961965.1 Bacteroidaceae bacterium
AATTTCAGAAACAGAAAAAAGATGGGTCGCAAGATATTTGCTATTTCT
The DNA here is from genome assembly GCA_017961965.1 of Bacteroidaceae bacterium. The sequence goes on from JAGCWG010000261.1 coordinate 49, forward strand.
CTTTAGTCCGCAAAACTTTGCCTCCGAATGTTTAGAGACAAAGTACTGACTAAGTAGTGACCAAGTAGTGACTAAGTACTGACTCTGAAAAGTGTTTTTTGAACGATTTATAAAACAATATAAACTCACAATTATGGCTATTGACAATAAGCAGAGATACATGATGCGTGGCGTAAGTGCTGCCAAGGAAGATGTTCACAACGCAATCAAGAACATCGACAAGGGAATCTTTCCACAGGCATTCTGTAAGATTATTCCAGACATACTCGGAGGCGACCCAGAGTACTGTAACATTATGCACGCAGATGGTGCAGGAACAAAGTCAAGTCTTGCGTACATGTACTGGAAAGAGACAGGCGACATTTCCGTATGGAAGGGTATCGCTCAGGACGCTCTCATCATGAATACCGACGACCTCCTCTGTGTAGGTGCTGTTGACAATATCCTCGTAAGTTCAACCATCGGACGCAACAAGATGCTCATCCCTGGTGAGGTCATCTCAGCCATCATCAACGGTACGGACGAACTCCTTGCCGAAATGCGCAAGATGGGTATCGGAATCTACGCTACAGGTGGTGAGACAGCCGACGTTGGCGACCTCGTACGTACCATCATCGTCGATTCAACCGTAACCTGCCGTATGAAGCGTTCAGATGTCATCAACAACGCCAACATCCGTCCAGGCGACGTTATCGTAGGTCTCAGTTCTTGCGGTCAAGCCACATACGAGAAGGAATATAACGGCGGTATGGGTTCAAACGGACTCACATCTGCTCGTCACGATGTCTTTGCAAAGTACCTTGCAGAGAAATACCCAGAGTCTTTCGACAAGGCTGTTCCAGACGAACTCGTTTACTCTGGTTCATACAAGCTTACAGACCCAGTAGAGGGCGCGCCTGTAAACGCAGGAAAGCTTGTTCTCTCCCCTACTCGCACATACGCTCCAGTCGTGATGAAACTCCTCGACGAGATGCGTGCCGACATTCACGGTATGGTACATTGTACAGGTGGCGCACAGACAAAGGTGCTCCACTTCGTAGGCGACAACTGCCGCGTTATCAAGGACAATATGTTCCCAGTTCCACCACTCTTCAAGGCTATCGCCAAGGAGTCAGGCACAGATTGGGCAGAGATGTACAAGGTCTTCAACATGGGTCACCGTCTTGAGGTTTACCTCTCACCAGAAAAGGCAGAGAAGGTAATCGAGATTTCAAAGTCATTCAATATCGACGCCCAGATTGTAGGACGTGTAGAGGAAGGAAAGAAGTCACTCACAATCAAGAGCGAATTCGGAGAATTTAACTATTAGCCCCCCGACCCCCAACTTAGCGAAGCGATCTCACTGACCGAAGGGAAGTAACGGGGCGGCCATCCGGATTCTGTTTTTCCCGACTATGTTGAGGAGCTTTGAGGACTCATTAAGGACAACAATAATAAAAATTACATAGAAATAAAATAACAAGAACGCTCCCCCCGACCCGGAGGATGCCCCCTTCGGGGGTTAGGGGGCTGTCTGTTTTATATGGAAATACTTGACAAACTTGAGGGGCTCGTTCCTCGATTCGAGGAAGTGTCAACCCTCATTACAGACCCGAACGTCATAGCTGACCAGAAACGTTATGTGCAGCTGACCAAGGAATACAAGAACCTTGAGGACATCATGCGTGCCCGCAAGGAATACATCAACGCAACAAAGGGACTTGAGGAAGCAAAGGAACTCCTTGCGCTCGAGGACGACCCAGACATGAAGGAGATGGCTCGCGAGGAGATTGCAGCCAACGAAAAGCTCATCCCAGAACTCGAAGAGCAGATTAAGCTTCTCCTCATTCCTGCCGACCCAGAGGACAGCAAGAACATCACACTCGAAATCCGTGGAGGTACAGGTGGCGACGAGGCAGCACTCTTTGCAGGCGACCTCTTCCGTATGTACTCCAAGTATTGCGAGATTAAGGGCTGGCACCTTACTGTCAGCTCATTCTCAGAAGGTTCAAGCGGCGGTTACAAGGAAATCGTATGTACCGTAACAGGCGAAAACGTCTATGGTACGATGAAATATGAGTCAGGCGTACATCGTGTACAGCGAGTGCCAGCCACAGAGACACAGGGACGTGTCCACACGAGTGCAGCAACCGTTGCCGTACTCCCAGAGGCAGAAGCCTTTGACGTACAGATTAACGAGGGTGAAATCAAGTGGGACACATTCCGCTCATCAGGTGCCGGTGGTCAGAACGTCAACAAGGTTGAATCTGGTGTACGTGCCCGTTATATGTGGAAGAATCCAAACACGGGCGAGACTGAGGAAATCCTCGTGGAGTGTACAGAGACACGTGACCAGCCAAAGAACAAGGAACGCGCTCTTGCACGTCTCCGCACATACATCTACGACAAGGAGCATCAGAAGTATATCGACGACATCGCTTCACGTCGTAAGACCATGGTAAGTACAGGTGACCGTTCTGCCAAGATTCGTACCTACAACTATCCACAGGGACGCATCACCGACCACCGTATCAACTACACAATCTACAACCTTGCAGCCTTCATGGATGGCGACATCCAGGATTGCATCGACCACCTCATCGTGGCTGAGAATGCAGAAAGACTCAAGGAAGCTGAATTGTAGCTTGCATTATTCATAATGCAAGAGTTAAAAGTTAAAAATTAAAAGTTAAGAGTTAGAGATTACCCGTAGTTTACGATAACTCCAAACTTCTTAACTCAACTTTTAACTTTTAACTTTTAATTTTTAACTCCTGAAAGGAAGTCATGAAATATGGAATGGCAAAAATATCCAATACTACGCCTCGTCATGCCAATAATTATTGGTATGACGGTGGCGTTTTTTCTTTATGAAAGCCTCGGATACCAGCCATTCATCATCTTGCCGCTCCTGATTGGTCTTGCCTCAGGTACGGTTTACGCCCATATCAGGAATCACAAGCGTGCCTTCGTCATTCTCAGTTCTCTCACATTCCTCACCTTCGGCTACGAGCTCACAAGTCGAAGCATCCACAACGCTCATGAGGAGTATGGCGTGGGATGGACATACGAGCTGTATAAGCACAATCCATTCGCAATCGACAAGCCACACGAAGTACAGAAAAGACTTCATGACACATACATAGAGCACAATGTCACGGGCGAAGCTGGAAACGTGGTCGAAGCCATGACAATAGGATGGAAAAAAGGATTGACAAAGGAGACGAAGGACGTATTCTCCAAGGCAGGATTAAGTCACACCCTCGCACTCTCAGGATTCCACATCACCATCGTGTTCCTGCTCCTTCATTACGTCTTTCTCGGAAAGATTGTAACCCACCGTTGGCGTATAATATGCAACATCCTTACGGTAGGAAGCCTTTGGGCATACGCCTTCATGGCAGGAATGCAGCCATCACTCGTCAGGGCAACTGTCATGTGTTCGATATTCGTCTTCACACGCTCATTCGGACGGAGGGTCACGGCACTCAACTCATGCCTGCTCACAGGATTGATAATGGTCATCATCGAGCCACTCATCCTCTTTCACGTAGGCTTCCAGTTGTCATTCTCTGCCGTAATAGGAATATGCACCTTAGGTGACACGCTTTGCAAACGTACAAGCATAAGATTGCCAAGGGAGAGGACACAGGTTCCGCTCATCAGGCAACTTGGAGTATCGATACTCAACGGAGCGAAGGACATAGCCATCATATCGCTCGTATGCAACATCTTCACCATACCGATTGTTGCCTACACGTTCCATCAGATTCCGTTGCTATCCATCATCTCCAACCTTGCAGCCACTCTCCTCGTGTCATTCCTTATCGTCACATCAGCAGTATGGTGGTTAACAATATGGAGCGCAACATTATCGTCTATCGTACAAGCCATCCTTATGTGGACAGCCTCAACCGTTTGCGGCATTGCCCACACCATAGCCTCTATACCGTACTCCGTTTACTACTGTGAGCCGTCTCTCACAGAATGTTTC
>JAGCWG010000262.1 GCA_017961965.1 Bacteroidaceae bacterium
ACAGGACGCAAGAGGACACAAGAGAAATCCTCTGAAATCCTATCAAGTCCTCTGAGGTCCTCTGGAGTCCTCTGAGGTCCTCTCCAGTCCTCTAAGTTCCTCTCCCCTCCTCTAAAAAAACTAAACAATATACAGCTATGTCAGCATTCTCAGAAGATACATACGAACAGGCTCTTATTGAACTGTTCCAGAGCCTTGAGGGTGGGCAGTACCGATATAAATACGGTCCTGACATTGAGCGTGATTATACCAATCCAATACTGGATGATGTGCTGCAAGAGTCATTGCAACGCATCAATCCGACCATACCTCTTGATACCATTGATGATGCCATCAAGAAGCTGCATCAGATAGAGGGTTCATCGCTCTATGAGTGCAACTTCAGGTTCACACAGATGTTGCAGTATGGCATAGAGGTGACGTTCAGCGGTAAGGAGCGTAGTGTGGGCTATCATATAGATAATGAGCCTTCCTGTATGGTGAGTGAAGACCTTCTATACTATGGTCGTGAGAATAAGCGTGTGGAGGCTCAACAGGGACAGAAGACAAGGATTGTTAGGCTCGTTGACTTTGACCATCCAGAGAATAATGACTTCCTGGTGGTGAACCAATACACCGTGCAGGAGCTTGACACCAAGCGTCCAGACATAGTGGTGTTTGTGAATGGTCTGCCACTGGTCGTTATCGAACTGAAATCGCCAAGCCGTGAAGAGACGGATGCCAGCGAGGCGTATCTGCAACTAAGGAACTATCAGAAATTCATACCTTCGCTGTTCATATACAATGCCTTCAATGTGATGAGCGATATGGCTCTCACGAAGATAGGCACAGTTACCGCAAAGGAGGACCGCTACATGGAATGGAAGCAGCCTACGGGTGAGGTGGCAGACTATGACGTGGCTTTCAAGTCGGTGTTCACGCCAAGGATTCTGCTTAATCTGCTGAGGAATTATATCCTGTTTGATGTGCGTGAGGGCAGCTATACCAAAATACTTGCGGGCTATCATCAGTATTATGCCGTGGAGAAGGCTGCAAAGAGAACAGAGGAAGCTGTTGAGGGTGATGGTAAGATAGGAGTATTCTGGCATACACAGGGCTCGGGAAAGAGTCTGTCGATGGTATTCCTTGCTCATCATCCTAAGGTGCAAGCGATGAATCCTACTATTGTGGTCATAACAGACCGCAACGACCTTGACGAGCAGTTGTATGGTCAGTTCTCTCGCACGGTTGACTTCCTGCGTCAGCGAGCCGTGCAATGCACGAGCCGTAATGCTGAGGGCGATGATACATCGCTCAAGGCATTGCTGAAGAACCGTCACTCTGGCGGTATCATCTTCACCACGATGCAGAAATTCGATGATTGGGATGGTGCGCTCTCAGACCGCCAGAACATCATCGTCATGACCGATGAGGCACATCGTGGTCAGTATGGCATGGAAGAGAAGGTTGACACAGAGGGCAATGTGCATATTGGTGCAGCCCGTAAGATTCGTAACTCCTTGCCTCACGCTTCATATATCGGCTTCACAGGTACGCCTATTTCCGACAAGGACAGAGACACAAGAGAGGTCTTTGGTGACGACATAGATGTGTATGACATGACTCAGGCTGTCAATGATGGTGCCACAAGACCAGTATATTACGAAAGCCGTGTTATCAAACTGAAGCTTAATGATGAAGTTCTGGCTCAGATTGATGCCGAGTATGACCGACTGAGAGAAGAAGGAGCATCGGAAACAGACCTCGAAGAGAACAAAAAGGAGATGTCGCACATGGATGCCCTTCTGGGTAATGATGCCACCATCAATGACCTTGTGGACGACATCATAACTCACTATGAGGATAACCGTCAGCACGTCTGCTGTGGCAAGGCTATGCTTGTGGCATACTCTCGACCTATTGCCATGAAGATTTACAAGCGAATACTTGAACTTCGCCCAGAGTGGACAGAGAAGGTGAAGGTGGTGATGACAAGTGGCAATAAGGACCCTGAAGAATGGGCTGACATCATCGGTGGTAAGGCATACAAGAAAGAGCTTGCCAAGAAGTTCAAAGATGAGAACGACCCGATGAAGATTGCCATCGTGGTGGATATGTGGCTTACAGGCTTTGACGTTCCTTCACTGGCTACGATGTATATCTATAAGCCAATGAAGGATCACAACCTTATGCAGGCTATTGCACGAGTGAACCGTGTGTTCCCAGAAAAGGCTGGTGGATTGATTGTTGACTATGTGGGTATTGCCGCAGCTCTGAAAGAGGCGATGAAACGCTATACCAAGCGAGACCGTGACAACTACGGCAATAACGACATTAAGGAAAAGGCATACTCAGAGTTCAAGGAGAAGCTGGAGATATGCCGTGACCTGCTGCATGGCTATGATTTCAGCAAGTTCCATAAGGGAACACCTGCCGAGCGTGCCCTGTTGATTAAGGGCGGTGTCAACTTCCTGATTGCGCCAGACAAGGTGGAAGCATGCAAGGCGTTTGTCAAGAATGCCTCATTGCTACGTCAGGCAGTAACGCTATGCCGTTCATTGCTTGTTGAAGAAGAACGTTTCGAGGTCAGTTTCATGGAGTCAGTACGAATACTGATTATCCGACTCCAGACCCCAGGCAAGATAACCAAGAAGGAAATAAACCAGCGCATAGCAGCACTCATAGAACAGAGCGTGCAGAGCGATGGTGTGGTAAATCTCTTTGACGAACAGACAGAGTTCTCGCTCTTCGATGAGAAATTCATGGAAGAGGTCAAGAAGATGAAGGAAAAGAACCTTGCAGCGAAGTTGCTCGAAGACCTCCTACGTGGTCGTGTACGCTCGTTGATTCGTTCAAACCTTGTAACGGGTGAACTGTTCAGCGATAGATTCAGCGAGACACTTAATCGTTATATCAATGGTCTGCTGACCAATGAAGAGGTCATTCAGGAGCTCCTGAAGATGGCTCAGGAGAGGATGGATGCAGAGCAACAAGGTAATGACTTGGGACTATCAAAGGAAGAGAAAGCCTTCTATGATGCCCTGACTCGTCCACAGGCTGTAAAGGATTTCTATTCTAACGAACAGTTGGTTGAATTGACCAAGGACCTGACAGATATGCTCAGGAAGAACCGTACCATTGACTGGAATCGCAGAGAGGCAGAACGTGCCAATATGCGCCGTTTGGTCAAGCGTCTGCTCAAGAAGTACAAGTACCCACCAGAGGAAGCAGAGGATGCCATGAACACCGTTCTGAAACAATGTGAGCAGTGGGCAGAGAATCCAGATGCCGCCTCCCAGTACTGACTAAGTACTGACTTATATGAGACTTTCGTGAGTGCTGAGTTTATATGATTTTTTTCTTTTGTCGTTTGTTCTTTTCTTGCGTTTTCTTTGTGTTTTATTGTAATTATTTGGTATCTTTGCACCGTTCGTTGTAACACTTGCAATGTGACGTATTCTCCCATTGTTCAGCAAATGTCTTGCTGATGATGGAAATTGTTCGACCTGTACGTTGTAGTTTTGCACAAAGGTGCATATTAGAACTTAGCGAAGCGGTCTCACTGACCGAATGAAAGTAAAAACAGTCAATAACTTTTCTCACTGACCAGCGGGAAGTAAACAGAACAAAAACAAGAAAAAACATTTTTTTTGATTTTATTTGGTTTTTCCCATGTTTTTCTAACTGGCCGCACTACGGCAAAAAACAACACACAGTTTCAACCTTACAGTTCGAAATTGTTTCAGGATACGACATGCCTGATGACGGATGACCAAATGATATGAACATAAAATGAAACACTTCCTTCTTGATACTGTGTAGTGAGAGCTATATGTGACTCGTATAGGAAGTACGAAGGATTAATGAATGACGTCTGGCATTTTGACATAAAAAAAGAAATAATCAATCAAACAAATACAAACTAAACTATTTTTACATGAAAGGAAAAAATCTTTTTTCATTGAGTCTTCTTTTGTGTGCCGTGTCGGTTAATGCACAGAAGGTTCCTGTATGGAACGACCCTGTGGTTAATCAGGTAAACAGGAAGGCTGACGTATCAGACTATTTTGCTTACGAAAATGAAAATCTTGCTAAGAATGGCGTAAGCCCTGTGGCTAATGCCAAGAAGAACTCTGCACGCTTTTTCTCTCTCGAGGGCAACTGGAAGTTCCATTGGGTAGAGAGTGCTAACGAGCGTCTCAAGGACTACTACTCTTACAAAGTTGATGACTCTAAGTGGGGAACCATGCCTGTTCCTGGTATGTGGGAACTCAACGGCTATGGTGACGCAATATACGTGAACAACCATTACGCATGGCGTAGCGACTGGGTGGGCGTGCCTCCTACAGTTCAGGACAAGGGCAACCACGTGGGTGCTTACCGTCGTACATTCACAATCCCTGCCGACTGGAAGGGACAGAATATCTACATGCACATCGGTTCGGCTACATCTAACGTAGAGGTCTATATCAACGGCAAGTACGTTGGTTACTCAGAGGACTCTAAGGTGGCTGCCGAGTTTGACGTAACCAAGTTCCTTGTTCCTGGTAAGGAAAACCTTATCGCTATGCAGATTATGCGCTGGTGCGATGGTTCATGGAATGAGGATCAGGACTTCTGGCGTCTCTGCGGTATTGCACGCGAGGCTTACCTCTACTCACGTCCAAAGGTACATATTGAGGATTTATTCATCACACCTGACCTTACAAACAGCTATAAGGACGGTAAGCTCAATATCCGTCTTACTGCTCCTGCAGCCAAGGGCAAGAAGTTTGCAGTCAAGCTCCTCGACCCTAAGGGTAAGGACGTTACTCCTAAGACAGATGCTCTCTTCATCGGTAAGGACGGTAAGGCAGAGACAAACCTCAGCCTTTCTAATCCTGAGAAGTGGACAGCAGAGACACCTGCTCTCTATACACTCTACGTTTCTCTCTACGATGGCGACAAGCTTCTTGAGGTAATCCCACAGCGAGTAGGATTCCGTAAGGTTGAAATCAAGAACGCACAGCTTCTTGTCAACGGACAGCCAGTCCTCATCAAGGGTGCTGACCGTCACGAGCTTGACCCAGACGGTGGTTACGTAGTAAGCGTTGACCGTATGATTCTGGATATCAAGGTACTCAAGCAGCTCAACTGTAATGCCGTACGTACATGCCACTATCCAGACGACCCACGTTGGTACGACCTCTGTGACGAGTACGGTATCTATCTCACAGCAGAGTCAAATATCGAGTCACACGGAATGGGCTACGGCAAGGAGTCACTCTCTAAGGACGACCGTTTCAACTTCATGCACGTAGAGCGTCAGAAGCACAATCTCTGTGTTCTCAAGAATCACCCTTCAATCATCGTATGGTCACTCGGTAACGAGTCAGGTTACGGCAAGAACTTTGAGGATGCCTACGACTGGGTTAAGTCATACGACTCTTCACGTCCATGCCAGTATGAGCAGGCAGGAACAAACGGTAAGACAGACATCTACTGTCCTATGTACGCAGATTATGCTTGGTCAGAGAAATATACACAGACAGGCAACCCACGTCCACTCATTCAGTGTGAGTATTGCCACACTATGGGTAACTCAGGTGGTGGCTTGAAGGAATACTGGGATCTTGTCCGCAAGTACCCTAACTATCAGCGTGGATATGTATGGGAGTTCGTTGACCAGGGCTTCCGTGGAAAGAGCAAGATTACAGGCAAGCAGATTTGGACTTACGGTGGCGACTACGGTCGTTTCCCAGCAAGCGACAACAACTTCAACTGTAACGGTATGATTTCTCCTGACCGTGAACCTAATCCACATGCTTACGAAATCAAGTATTGCTACCAGAACCTCTGGACAACTCTCAAGGACGCCAAGGCAGGTGCTTTCGAGGTATATAATGAGAATTTCTTTGCTCCAGTTAAGGAGACAACTCTCAACTACACTCTCCTTGCTGACGGAAAGGCTGTAGCACGTGGCTCAAAGAACGTGAACGGTATTGCTCCACAGGGACGTCAGAACGTCACAATCGGTGAGGTTGCTGAGGCTCTCAAGAATGACGCATACAAGGGTAAGGAACTCATTCTTCGTGTAGAGTATGCTCTTACTGCCAACACTCAGCTCCAGAAGAAGGGTGAGGTTGTTGCTCACGAGGAGTTCGTTCTCTCTGACTACGCATACCCAACTGTTGAGGCTGTCACAGCTCAGCCAGTTGTTGACAAGAAGGCTAAGACACAGCCAGCATCCGTTTCACTCGACAACCGTGAGGTTTATGCTGTCCTTTCTGCTAACGGAATGTCTGTAACATTCAGCAAGTGGTCAGGCTACATCTCTTACATCGATGTGGATGGCAAGCAGATGACTATGGATGATGCCGAAATCGTTCCAAACTTCTGGCGTGCTCCAACTGATAATGACTACGGTGCAGGAATGCATAACCGTCTTCGTGCATGGGAGAACCCACACCTCAACAAGAAGTCATTCGACATCAAGCTTGACGGTGTGAATGGAGTAGCAACAGCAGAGTACGAGATTCGTGGTCTTGATGCTACGCTCCGCCTCACATACACTATGACACCAGCAGGCAAGCTCGTAGTTACTCAGGCTCTCACAGTCAATCCAGATGCAAAGGAAAAGCCACAGATGCTCCGCTTCGGTATGAATCTCCGTTTGCAGAAGCAGTTCTCTAACATCCAGTACTATGGTGAAGGACCTGGTGAGAACTACATCGACCGTAACAACGCTACACTCCTCGGAGTGTGGAATCAGACAGTCTCTGACCAGTACTGGGGATATGTTCGTCCACAGGAGTCAGGTACAAAGACAGGTGTACGTTACTGGCAGATGACAGACAAGAACGGTCTTGGTCTCCGCTTTGAGGGAACAGCTGCACTCGAGTGTCAGGCACTTCCTTACACAGTCAAGGATCTCCAGCCAACACATGACAAGCAGCAGTGGCACTCAGGTGACCTCATTGAGCGTCCATTCAACGATGTTCACATCTCTGCTCGCTCTATGGGTATGGGCTGTGTCAACTCTTGGGGCGCATGGCCACGTGACGAGTATCAGATGAAGTGGAAGAACTACGAATACACTTACATCATCTCACCAGTGAAGTAACTCTCCGATGAAATGAATATACATACAAAAGGAGAATGTGCCAGATTCGGCACATTCTCCTTTTTGTTTTATCAATGTATCACCTTGGGTGCCATCTTGAGTGCCATCCTTTGAAGCATAACTATGGCGTTAGTCATATCTAAGTATGCTGTTTACGAATGCTAATCATACTGTTTAGGATGCGTAAGTATGGTGTTTGGTAATGTGAAGCCATAGAGTAGGGACGTAATAATGTAAAGCTAATGCGGAAAAATCCCATAATTCCTTTGTGAGTAAGAATAAAAAGATGTAACTTTGCAAGTGCAATCCGTTCCATCATGAT
>JAGCWG010000024.1 GCA_017961965.1 Bacteroidaceae bacterium
AATGGACGAGCCAGAAACATCTGGTATTCACATACATCTTAACACCAACGGACTGCTTCCTCAGTCACAGGAATTGATGCGGCATCCTCGATGGGATAGCATATCCATGTCTCTTCATCATTATGATATAGCAAGATTGTCTGAATTATATGGATGTCGCATTCCAGATGGAGCTTTCTACTTTGACGGCATAAACCTACAAAAGGTGAACTCCAGTTGCAATCTGGTTAAGAGTTACATTGATAATGCAGAGGAAGCGCACAAGATGTTGGATTTCAATCTTGACCTTGGTATTCCTCGTATTGGTTTCGTCGCCTTGATGAAAGTGAATGACTATTGCAGGGAACATTTCGTGGATTTGGAAGATATTCATCTGGATAGTATTCCACATGTGTATTTTACGAAATCCATGAATAGAGGGAGTGATTGCAAATGCAGTAACTATTTGTACAATCGTGACTTGAAGATTCTGGAGATATACATGCGCAACTATGCCAATCCGAATTATTGCGAATCATCACTTGTCTATGATGGTGAGTATCTACGACAGGGATTTCATCAAGACAACATCATATATTAAGTAGAATGACAATAGCAGAATTATATCAATCAAGAAAGAATGATCCTTGTTGGAACACTTCTTACCCAATCAGTCCATCTGATTGGGCGGTCTATCGTGTACAAAGTCCTCTTTCTTTTGAGAATGACCGTCGTTTGTCCTTCTACATTCATATTCCTTTCTGCAAGCAGCTTTGCTCATTCTGTGAATACACAAGGATGCTCTGTCCAGATGACAACGTACAAAGGGACTATCTGTTTGCAGTAGCAAATGATATTAAACGATTTAAGCAGCAGTACCAAGATGTCACATTGCTTGGCTTTGATATAGGGGGAGGAACGCCAACATCACTATCAGAGAAAAACTTCTCATTGCTGATGCAAATCTATCAGACTGCTATTTCGGGGGTGGGACTTGATGACCAATATGAGCCAAGCATAGAAGGAACTTTCAACACACTGTCAGAACAGAAGTTGGAAGCAATGTCTAAAAACGGATTTCACAGGTTGTCTTTGGGAGTACAGTCTTCGTGCAATTCGGTTTTGCACCAGCACCAAAGGGGAAGTTCCAACGAAGCAATCATGTCATCATGGTTGGAGAAGGCTTGGGAAAAAGGAATCAAGAAAGTAAACCTGGACTTCATGTATGGTCTTAACGGACAGAATGAATTAACCATTCGTCAAGACCTTGAATTGATTAGCCGTTTAAGACCACAGCAGGTTACCCTATACGAACTGAGAACCAATATGATTTCAGCAAAGGAGTCATTCACTAAGGAAGAGTTGTTTGACCAATATGTTCAGTATTATGACGGACTCATAGCTTTGGGGTATTATGCTCGGTTTGGACAAAACACATTCTCCGTTGATGAGACAGACGAAGGAGTATCATCATACCTCAGAGAAAGGATGCTCAACGGAGCTGCATACAAAGGTTTTGGCTTGTCTGCCCAAAGCATGAGTTCTTCAGGAATTGCGTATAATGTGGGTAAACTTGCGGTAACACCGCAAAATGAACTCAACAAAAAGGGCTACCCTGAACTATTCACTTATCTTCTGCCTCCAAACGAACAGGCTTCAAAATACATGGCAATATCTGCTTATAATGGCTCGTTCTCTATTGCCAGATTAAGAGATTATGGCATAAGTGAAAGGAGTCTGAACGAGATACTTAGTTTCTGTATTGACGAAGGACTCTTGTATAAAGGGGAAAGAGACTGGATGTTCATTACAAAAAAGGGCTTCAAACATTATGGAGCATTGTTCTCTTTGTTTTACGCATCCCATACCGTTTCTGTTGTGTACAAGTAAACAGGTACACAAGGTTACAATAATATAAGTAACCATCTTCAAGATATTTGTCCTGAGGATGGTTACAGAAGATGATTCTCTTGAATATGTTCAATGAGTCACAAATGAATAACTGACATTAAAGCACTCATCAGATACCTTTAAGGTAGTGATGACTGTTGACTTGTCAGGAGTGGTAAATAGGTATTGAATGTTCTTATCGTCACTGCCAGCCCCAGCCACAAGGGAATAGTGCTCTTTGAGATACTTGATGATAACAGACTTGTTTACACACAACTCTGTATCAATAACAGAGTACAAACCACCTTCATGCTTTGTGAAACTATATATCACACCTGTGGATTCATAAGAACCAGAATACACCAACTGATAGTTTGCTGTTGAGCTTGATTCATTTGTCAGAGTGTAGCCATTCATTGAAGTCGACATGTATGCTTTGACTTCATCAATACCCGAACCTTGGACATGCCAAGGCTCTATCCAATTCGTGATTGTTGGCTTCAGCACTTCTGGCGTGTCAGGGAGAAGTTCATCGTCACTGCTACATGATGTTAGGAACGTGGGAAGAGCCATCATGACTGAGAGGATGGCAAGTGGAATTAATCTTTTCATTTTACTTATGTTTTTTGAGTTTTAATTTGTGTACAAGAATACATGTGTACTTGTTTACTTAACCACTTGTATATATGTGTACTTGAAAACAAGTTTACTTGTAGTCTTGTCCACTTGTATAATTGTATTCATGTATATAAGTTTACATTACGTCGGACACTCCTTTTACTTTGATTTTCTTTATCTTACCATGCTTGCTTTCGTAGGAATCAATACCTTGTCGCATCATATATTCCATTAAGGCACGTATAGTAAAGCCTTCCTTACGTGCAATAGCCTGAACCTTATTTGCGAGTTCAGTGGAACAGATA
>JAGCWG010000263.1 GCA_017961965.1 Bacteroidaceae bacterium
GTAAACTTGGTTATTGCATCAATATATGCTTCTACGCTGGCAGTAACGATGTCGGTGTTGGCTGCAAAGCCATAGTAGGTACGACCAGCATGCTCAACTGTCTGATGAACCTTGGCAAGGTCGTCAGAACCCTTGTTGATTGCCTGAATAGTGAACTCCTTGAGAATCATCTCACGCTTGATGATACTCTTGAGTGCCTTGATGGCAGCATCCACAGGACCGTTACCGCTTGCAGCTGCTTCAAAGTGTTCATTTGCAACCTGAAGACCGATACTTGCCACGCTACGAGTACCCTTACCTGCAGTAACCTGAAGGTAGTCGAGCTTGATAGAGTGAGCCTCTGCACGCTCAGCACCTGCAAGTACGAGGATATCGTCATCTGTTACCTCCTTCTTGCGGTCGGCAAGCTTAAGGAATTCTTGATAGATTGTGTCAAGCTTTTCACCCTCGATGTCCACACCGTTCACATGGAGACGATGCTTCAAGGCAGCACGTCCTGAACGGGCAGTAAGAACGATAGCGTTATCGTCGATACCCACATCCTTTGGATCCCTAATCTCGTATGTAGAAGCATTCTTTAGCACACCATCCTGATGTATTCCAGATGAATGAGCAAAAGCATTCTTACCTACGATAGCCTTGTTTGGCTGAACAGGCATGTTCATGAGACTGCTCACCATACGGCTTGTTGGATATATCTTGGTAGTGTTTATGTTTGTCTCAATTCCGAGGTCTGGGTGAGTCTTGAAAATCATGGCAACCTCCTCGAGTGATGTGTTACCTGCACGTTCACCGATACCGTTGATAGTCACCTCAACCTGACGCGCTCCACCGAGAACACCAGCTACGGTATTAGCTGTCGCCATACCGAGGTCATTGTGGCAATGAGTAGAGAGGATGGACTTGCCCGCAGCAAAAGCATCAACGTGCTCATATAGATACTTTATCTTCTCATGATATTCGTTAGGCACACGGAAACCTGTTGTGTCAGGAATGTTACATACTGTGGCACCTGCCTTTGTAACAGCATCAATGACACGAGCGAGGTACTCATTGTCAGTACGCCCGGCATCCTCTGCATAGAACTCAACATCCTCCACGTACTTCTTGGCATACTTAACGGCAGCCACGGCACGCTCGATGATTTCCTCACGGTTACTGTTGAACTTATATTTAATATGTGAATCCGAAGTTCCGATACCAGTATGGATACGTCCACGCTTAGCGTACTTTAGGGCTTCAGCGGCAACATCGATATCCTTCTGTACGGCACGAGTTAGCGCACAGATGGTTGGCCAAGTAACAGCCTTAGAGATTTCAACCACTGAATTAAAGTCGCCTGGACTTGACACAGGAAATCCTGCTTCGATGACATCCACGCCCAAAGCCTCAAGCTGGCGTGCCACCTGTATCTTCTCGACCGTATTGAGCTGGCATCCTGGAACCTGCTCACCGTCTCTCAAGGTGGTGTCGAATATATAAAGTCTATCCATAGTTATATATTGAATTTTACGAGGTGCAAAATTAGCGAATTATTTTATTACCGCAAAGTTTTTTGAACAAATTTAAGCAAAACCCATCGTTTTACTTACAATTGTTAAGCAGCAAAGCGAAAATGACGTAACAAAGCCCCCCAAAACGTATTAAAATCGTCCAATGTGCACGTTAGGTTCTCCTTACAACGCCCTTGCAACAGATGGTGATAGAGCGACAGCTACATGGCATTTTTCGCTCATGATAACATAATATCATTATTTGAAAAGAAAGGAAGTGGATGATGCAAAAAAAATATAGTATATTTGCACCATAATAAAAAAAATACCAATTTGCACATGACATAAATGGAATGTATCTGAAATAGTAAGTTTTTAAGTTTGTAAGTTTTTAAGTTTTTTTGTTTTCACAAGAAAGCCTCAACAAAACTCAAAAACTTACGAACTTAAAAACTCAAAAACTTATAAACTCAAAAACTCAAAAACTCAAAACTTATAAACCTAAAAAAATGAACAGACTAATCAGAAACCTTATGAGCATCCTTGCTCTTATATTTGCCTGTCTCTCTCTTGGAGCACAGGCGCAGAATATTGAGACTGCAACAGAGGCGGTCAAGAATATGGGACTCGGATGGAATCTGGGTAACACACTTGATGCAAACTCACAGAAGGTATCGGACGTGACAAATGATGCCTACTGGGGTGGTCAAGGTCTTGACTCCGAATATTGCTGGGGACAGAAGCCAACGACTAAACCGCTATTTGAGATGCTGAAGAACGCTGGTTTCGGAGCAATACGTGTACCTGTCACTTGGTACAATCACATGGACAAGGACGGAAAGGTGAATGAGGCTTGGATGGCACGTGTGCATGAGGTCGTTGACTATGTGATAGAATCAGGATTGTATTGTATTGTGAATGTACACCACGACACTGGTGCTGACAGCGATAATTCCAAGTCTTGGATTAAGGCTGACATGGCCACATACAACAATCAGAAGGAACGCTATGAGTATCTGTGGAAGCAGATTGCAGAGGAGTTCAAGGACTATGACGGGCACTTGCTGTTTGAGGCTTACAATGAGATGCTCGACATCAAGAGTTCATGGTGCTTTGCCTCATTCAATACAACCAACCGTTACGATGCCACAATTGCAAAATCGGCATACGATGCCATCAATAGTTATGCACAGTCTTTTGTAAATACCGTTCGTGCCACTGGTGGCAACAATGCACAACGTAACCTCATCGTCAACACATACGGTGCCTGTAGCGGTGAAGGAACATGGAACACTCACCTCACAGAACCTCTACAGAAGATGGCACTTCCAGAGGATAACGTGCAAAACCATA
>JAGCWG010000264.1 GCA_017961965.1 Bacteroidaceae bacterium
ATAGCCGCCCCCTTTGGGGGTCGGGGGGCATGGGATATAGAATAACAAATATGAAACGAATAAATACACTTATCACGATAATGGTTCTGACTTGCATCTTTGCAACGACGAACATATATGCACAGATTCGTGGCACCAACATCACGGTTACGGTCACTCCTGACCACAAGGACTGGAACTACAAGGTGGGCGAGAAGATTGAGTACAACGTGTGTGTGCTCAAGTCAAGCACGTTGCTTGACAATGCCAACATTTCATACGAGATGGGACCTGAGATGTACCCAGAGGTGAAGAAGGACATGAACCTCAAGACTGGAAACACAAAGATTTCGGGCAAGATGAACAAGCCGGGATTTTATAAGCTAAAGGTTACGGCTCATGTGGGAGGCAAGGATTATGAGAACTGGTGTACGGTAGCCGTATCGCCTGAGAAGATTGTGCCAAGCACACAATGTCCGAAGGACTTTGATGAGTTCTGGACAAAGACGGCAGAGCAGGCAAGGTGGACAAGCCTTGAACCTACGTTCGAGCTTCTTCCTCTCAAGAGTACACCTGCTGTAAACACATATCAGGTAAGTTTCCAGAATGACCAGTGGGGACGCAGGATATTCGGTATTCTCAACGTACCAACAAAGCCGGGCAAGTATCCTGCACTCCTCAAAGTACCAGGAGCCGGGGCACGTCCATACCAAGGCGACAGCTGGTTTGCAAGTCAGGGAGCAATACTTCTTGAAATCGGTATTCATGGTGTTCCAGTCATCTATGAGCGTGACTACTATGAACGACTGATGCAGACAGCCGTCAACGAATACTGGTGGTACGGAACGAATGACAAGAACAAGAGCTACTATAAGAAGGTCATCACGGGTTGCCTTCGTGCCATCGACCTCATAGCAACGCTTGACAGCCTCAACCCTTCGCTCGGCGTGGGATGGGACGGCAAGAACCTTGGTGTTACGGGTTCAAGTCAGGGAGGATTCCTCACTCTCGTATGTACGGCTCTCGACAAGCGTGTGAGCTGTTATGGTGCCGTTCACGCTGCCCTTTGCGACCATGAGTCTTCGCTCAAGAAGGTTGCGTGCGGATGGCCTCATTACTACTATAATGTAGCCAATCCTGACCCACGCGACATAGAGAATATGCGCTACTACGACGGTGTGAACTTTGCACGCAGGATTACCGTACCAGGCTATTTCTCCTTCGGATATAATGACGACGTAGTGCCGCCAACATCATCTTACGGCACATATAATATAGTGACAGCAGAAAAAACTCTCTCCGTATATCCTCAGACAGCCCACTTCTGGTATCAGGAACAATGGGACGAATGGCAGGGATGGTTATTAAAACATTTAGGTATAAAATAATTATAGTTTAACTTGTAGTTAAATTGTAGTTAAAATGGAGTTATATAGGAAGTTAAAAAGACGTTTGATTGTTCGCTATTTTCGTTTATCCAAAACGGACATTCGTCTTTTTTACTCCACTTTAACTACCCTTTAACTCCTTTTTAACTTCTTGCAAGTAAAGCGTCAGCTGAACTTGCGAAACTTAAATAAAATAATTGAGCTACACAAAGAATATGGACAACAAGACTTACGGTTACTTTGATGACGAAAACAGAGAGTACGTCATCACCGACCCTGCTACGCCTTTTCCATGGATCAACTACCTTGGAAATGAGGATTTCTTTGGATTGATATCCAACACGGCTGGTGGATACGATTTCTACAAGGATGCCAAGTTCCGACGCATAACGCGTTACAGGTACAATGGTGTGCCTATGGACAATGGCGGTCGCTATTTCTATATAAATGACAATGGCACTGTGTGGAACCCAGGATGGAAGCCTTGCAAGACTCCCCTCGACAAGTACGAGTGTCGCCACGGTATGAACTACACACGCATTACGGGTGCAAAGAACGGTATCGAGGCAAGCGTCCTCTTCTTTGTTCCTCTTCACACATGGGCAGAGGTACAGAAGGTAACACTCAAGAACACAACCAACGTGATAAAGAAGATTAAGCTCTTCTCCTTTGCCGAGTGGTGTCTGTGGAATGCCGCTACGGATATGGAGAACTTCCAGCGCAACTGGTCAACAGGCGAGGTGGAGATTGACGGTAGCGTCATCTACCACAAGACGGAATACAAGGAACGTCGCAACCACTACGCATACTACTCAGTAAATGTTCCTATACAGGGATATGACACCGACCGCGAAAGTTTCATCGGTCTCTATAATGAGTTTGCAGACCCACAATGTGTGATGGCTGGCAAGCCTGCCAACTCACTTGCTCACGGATGGTCTCCTGTTGCCTCACATTATATAGAGGTAGAGTTGAAGCCATACGAAAGTAAGGACTTCATCTTCCTTCTCGGTTATGTAGAGAATGAGCAGGACGAAAAGTTCTCAAAGGAAGACATCATACGTAAGGCAAAGGGCGAACTCATATCATCACAAGCAAGCGACGTTACTCTCGTCAACAAAAAGAAAGCACTTGAAACAATACAACGCTTCTCTACCGTAGAAGCCGTGGACAAGGCTTTCGATGAGTTGCACAGGATGTGGGACGAGTTGCTTGACAAGTACATAGTCAAGAGTGATGATGAGCGACTCAACCGTATGGTCAACATCTGGAACCAGTACCAGTGTATGATAACGTTCAACTTCTCACGTTCGGCTTCATTCTTCGAGAGCGGCATAGGTCGCGGCATGGGCTTCCGCGATTCCAATCAGGACCTTGTGGGATTCGTGCATCAGGTATCAAGTCGTGCACGTGAGCGCATCATAGACATTGCTTCGACACAGTTCCCTGACGGCGGATGCTATCATCAGTACCAGCCTCTCACCAAGCGTGGCAACAACGACATAGGCGGTGGATTCAACGATGACCCTATGTGGCTCATCTTCGGTACTGTTGCTTATATAAAGGAGACAGGCGACCTGTCCATACTTGACGAGATGGTGCCTTGGGACAATCAACCGGGTACGGAGGTGACGCTCTTTGAGCACCTCAAGATTTCATTCAATCATGTCATAGAGAACCTCGGTCCTCATGCACTTCCTCTCATCGGACGTGCCGACTGGAATGACTGCCTCAACCTCAACTGCTTCTCATGGGATCCTAACGAGAGTTTCCAGACAACGGAGAACAAGACGGAGGGTTCAAAGGCTGAGTCGCTGATGATTGCAGGACTCTTCGTACTCTGCGGTCGTGACTATGTAGCACTCTGTGAGCACATAGGTAAGAAGGAAGAGGCTGAGCGTTGCAAGGCTCACATAAACAATATGATTGCAGCCGTGAAGAAGGACGGCTGGGACGGCGAATGGTATCTTCGTGCCTACGACTTCTACGGCAATAAGATTGGCTCAAAGGAGAATGAGGAGGGCAAGATATTCATCGAGTCACAGGGATTCTGTACCATGGCTGGTATCGGTCTTGAGGACGGCATGGTGGACAAGGCTCTTGACTCATGCAAGAAATACCTCGACTGTGAGCATGGTATGGTACTCAATCATCCTGCATACACGACCTATCACGTGGAGATGGGCGAGATAAGTTCATACCCTGCCGGCTACAAGGAGAATGCCGGTATCTTCTGCCACAACAACCCTTGGGTCATCATCGGTGAGACCGTGGCAGGACGTGGTAATGACGCATGGGAGCACTACACCAAGATATGTCCAGCATGGATAAAGGACCAGACCTTACATAAGGTTGAGCCATACGTCTATTCGCAGATGGTGGCTGGCAAGGATGCTGCAAAGCCTGGTGAGGGCAAGAACTCATGGCTCACGGGTACGGCAGCATGGAACTGGTATGCGATAACACAGTTCATACTTGGTATCAAGCCTACATTCGACGGTATAGAGATTGACCCTTGCATACCTTCCACTATGAAGGAGTATAGTGTTAAGCGCATCCTCCGTGGTGCCGAGTTTGACATCCACGTATCTAATCCCAACGGAGCACAGAAGGGTGTCAAGAGCATTACCGTTGACGGCAAGGAGATACAAGGCAATATCATTCGATTCACAACAGGTAAGCATAAGGTGGAAGTGAGGATGTAAGAGAGACGGACCACCGGTGGTCTCCTTCTTATTTTATTGTTTATGAAACATACTATTATATTAACTACATTTCTTCTTTGCTTCCTCACATTGAGTGCAGCACAGAAGACGCCGGCGGAGAAGCTTATTGCAAGGCTTCAGAAGCTACATCAGAAAGGATACATGTACGGACATCAGGATGATCCTTTCTATGGAATAACATGGGAATGGGACACCGACCGTAGCGACACCAAGGAATTGGTGGGCGACTACCCTGCTGTCATGGGCTTCGACCTCGGCGGCATAGAGATGGGTGACGAGAAGAATCTCGACAGCGTACCTTTCAACCGCATACGTGAGGAGATAATCAACCACTACTATCGTGGAGGTATCATCACCATATCATGGCATCCTCGCAATCCGCTCACGGGTACTACCGCATGGATAGAGAAGGACATAGAGAGATATGACAATGCTGTCAATGCACTCCGTGCCATCAATCATGAACGACTGGTGAAGCAGATTATCAACCCTAAGCATACAGTCAGGTCTGTACTCACGGGTGGTAGTCAGCACGCCAAGTTCACGGAATGGATGAGCCGTGTGACTGTGTTCCTCGAGTCGCTCACGGACAATAAGGGTAATCCTATCCCAGTCATCTTCCGACCATGGCACGAGAACAACGGCTCATGGTTCTGGTGGGGACAGAACAACTGTACGGATGACGAGTACCACAGCCTATGGAACATGCTTCAGGACTATGTCAACAAGCAACTGCCTACGAGCATCGTGTGGAGTTACTCACCAAACCTTGACGGAATGTGGACAGAGACACGCTTCCTCAAGCGTTATCCTGGCGACAGCCGAGTCGATTTGATTGGTCTCGATGCCTATCAATGGGGTACGGAAGCAGATTTCAAGGCTGGAGTGACTGCCGACTTGAAATTTATTAGTACATTTGCATCACAGCATTGCAAACTCATTGCCATGACAGAGTGCGGCTACCAGAACTCGCCCGATGCCACATGGTGGACAAGGGTGTTCAAGCCGCTCATCGAGAACTATCCAGTATGCTATTTCCTTCCTTGGCGCAACTACAAGAAGGAACATTTCGGAGCAAGCAAGGATGCCAAGACTGCCGAAGACTTCAAGGCATGGACAAAGAACAAGCGTCTGTTGCTACTCAACGACATTAAATAGACTAACCTCTAATTACTAATTACTCATTATCAAAACTATGACATTCAAAGAAAAGGTTTCTGCCGTTCGCACTCGTCATGAGGCGCTTCTCTCACGCAAAAACATACCAGAAGAGGGAGGCAACGGCATATATACACGATACAAATATCCTGTCGTCACGGCAGAGCATACTCCACTGGAGTGGCGATATGACTTCAACGAACAGGACAACCCATACTTCATGCAACGCATCATGATGAACGCCACCCTCAATAGTGGTGCCATCAAGTGGAATGGCAAGTACGTCCTCGTGGTGCGTGTGGAAGGTGCTGACCGCAAGAGCTTCTTTGCCGTGGCTGAGTCGCCTAACGGTATTGACAATTTCCGCTTCTGGGACGAGCCTATCACGATGCCAGAGGATGAGATACCTGGTACTAACGTCTATGACATGC
>JAGCWG010000265.1 GCA_017961965.1 Bacteroidaceae bacterium
GATGCTGGGCAACTGGTCGTTTGGCGACTATTTCAAGAAGGAGGCTATCTCATGGGCGGGGGAGTACATAGTGGATGTACTGAAGATAGACCCGAAGGACCTCTACGCTACGGTGTTTGAGGGTTCGCCAGAGGAAGGCTTAGCTCGCGACGACGAGGCAGCAAGCATCTGGGAGCAGTTCCTGCCAAAGGACCATATTATAAATGGTAACAAGCATGACAACTTCTGGGAGATGGGCGATACAGGTCCTTGCGGTCCTTGCTCGGAGATACACGTGGATTCACGTTCAGAGGAGGAGAAGGCTAAGATTCCTGGACGCGAACTCGTGAATAAGGATCACCCACAGGTAATCGAGATTTGGAACCTCGTGTTCATGCAGTTCAACCGTAAGGCTGACGGCTCACTCGAGGGTCTTCCAGCTAAGGTTATCGAGACAGGTATGGGATTTGAGCGTCTTGTGCGCACACTTCAGGGCAAGACATCAAACTATGATACAGACGTGTTCCAGCCACTCATCAAGGTCATGGCTGACATGGCAGGCGTTAAGTATGGCGATGACGAGAAGCAGGATGTTGCTCTCCGCGTAATCGTTGACCACCTCCGTGCAATCGCATTTGCAATCGCAGACGGTCAGCTCCCATCTAATGCTAAGGCTGGTTACGTTATCCGCCGTATTCTCCGTCGTGCCGTTCGTTACGGTTACACATTCCTCGGACAGAAGGAGGCATTCATCTATAAGCTCGTTCCAACTCTCGTGGCTGAGATGGGCGATGCATTCCCAGAACTTCCAGCACAGCAGAAGCTCGTGATGAAGGTGATGCAGGAAGAGGAGTCAAGCTTCCTCCGTACTCTTGAGAACGGTATCAAGCTTCTCCAGGGAGTCATCGACGAGACAAAGGCAGCAGGCAAGACAGAGATTGAAGGCTCAAAGGCATTCACACTCTTCGATACATTCGGATTCCCACTCGACCTCACAGAGCTTATCTGTCGTGAGCAGGGCATGACTGTTGACGAGAAGGGCTTCGAGGCTTGCATGAAGGAACAGAAGGATCGTGCACGTGGCGCAAACGAGGTTCAGCTCGGCGACTGGCACGTTATCAACGATGCAGAGAGCGAGTTCGTAGGCTACGACTATACAGAATATACTTGTCACATTGTCAAGTACCGTGAGGTAAAGCAGAAGAAGGGCGTGGCTTACGAGATGATTCTCGACAAGACTCCATTCTACGGCGAGATGGGTGGTGAGGTCGGTGATACTGGTGTACTCGTTTCAGAGAACGAGACAATCACAGTGCTCGACACAAAGAAGGAGAACGGCGTGGCTATCCACATCGTTGACAAGCTCCCAGAAGACCCACAGGCAGAGTTCATGGCTTGTGTTGACGTTGAGCGTCGTCGTGCCATTGAGGCTAACCACACATGTACTCACCTCCTTGACGAGGCACTCCGTGAGGTACTCGGTACACACGTAGAGCAGAAGGGGTCACTCGTAACTGCAGAGTCTTTGCGCTTCGACTTCTCACACTTCGAGAAGGTTACTCCAGAGCAGCTCCGTGAGGTTGAGCACATCGTAAATGACAAGATTCGTCAGAATATTCCGCTTGAGGAATATCGTGACTACCCAATAGAGGAGGCAAAGAAGCTTGGTGCCATCGCTCTCTTCGGCGAGAAGTACGGTGACAAGGTTCGTGTCGTTAAGTTCGGCTCATCAGTTGAGTTCTGTGGTGGTTGCCACGCAAGTGCAACAGGTAACCTCGGAATGGTACGCATCATCTCTGAAAGCTCTATCGCTGCAGGTGTTCGTCGTATCGAGGCAATCACAGGTAAGGCTGTAGAGGACATGCTTGACAAGACTCAGGATTTGGTCAATGACCTCCGCGGTCTCCTTAACAATGCTCCAAACCTCATCGACGTTGTCAAGAAGGCTATTGCTGACAACAAGGAACTTCAGGAGCAGGTTGACCAGTTCAAGGCAGCCAAGGCTCAGGAGACAAAGAAGGAGCTTGTTGCCAATGCCAAGGACATCAACGGTGTCAAGGTCGTTGCAGGCGTTGCACCTGTAGATGCTCAGAACGCCAAGGACATTGCGTTCCAGCTTCGTGCACAGTTCCCAGAGAACCTCCTCGTAGTCATTGGTAGTGCAGCCGAGGCAAAGCCAACACTTACAGTTGCATTCTCTGACGACCTCGTTAAGGCTGGCAAGAACGCAGGTAAGATTATCCGTGACGCTGCCAAGCTCATGCAAGGTGGCGGTGGCGGTCAGGCTCACTTCGCCACTGCTGGTGGTAAGAATATTGATGGTCTCAAGGCTGCCGTTGACAAGGTTGTTGAACTCGCAGAACTCTAATCATATTAGAAATATAAATATTAAGCTTCCATAACGTCGTCTCTCGATGTCCTGGAAGCTTTTTCTGTATCATAACTAATTCCATTCCATTCGCTTGCGTATTACTGCACAAACATCCGTAAAGCGTTCTTGTTTCTCAACCCATTCTGGAAGGTCTTTATTCATCCATCCTATAACCAACATCATTTCTTCATGAATGGCTTCCACTCTGTCTAAGTTCCAGCAAATAGATTCATTGTGGAATATGCGATTGCGTAAACGTCGGAATGTATTGAGCGGTGTGGAAACATTTTTTCGTTTTCGTTCATGGTGTGGCATATATGGAAATGCACGACGTAGTGCTTTCCATAGAATCAGTTCGTATTCGGAATTCAATAATGACACCCAGAAACCAAGAGTCAACTCTGCCACTATCTTTGACGGAGTTATCTGTTCGC
>JAGCWG010000266.1 GCA_017961965.1 Bacteroidaceae bacterium
TGTCATCTAACGAGTACCTCACACGTGTGAACCTTATGGATGCTTCAAACCCAGCAACAGACACTCCTATCATCAAGGCAAAGAGTGTGATGGTAGTTGGTGGTGGTAATACAGCAATGGACTCTTGCCGTACTGCCAAGCGTCTCGGTGCAGAGCGTGTATTCATCGCTTACCGTCGTTCTGAAGCAGAGATGCCAGCACGTCTTGAGGAAGTAAAGCATGCTAAGGAAGAAGGAATCGAGTTCCTCACACTCCACAACCCTATCGAGTACATCGCTGACGAAAAGGGTAACGTAAAGCAGGTTAAACTTCAGGTTATGGAACTTGGTGAGCCTGACGCATCAGGTCGTCGTTCACCAGTACCAGTAGAAGGTAAGATTGAGACTATCGACATCGACATGGCAATCGTGGCTGTAGGTGTTTCTCCTAACCCACTCGTTCCAAAGTCAGTTGCAGGACTCGAACTCGGTCGCAAGAACACTATCGCTGTGAATGACAAGATGCAGTCAAGCATCCCAACTATCTTCGCAGGTGGTGACATCGTCCGTGGAGGTGCAACAGTAATCCTCGCCATGGGTGACGGCCGCAAGGCAGCAGCCAGCATGATTGAAATGTTGAAGAAGTAACGCTCTGCCCACGCTCTCAACCAAAGGAGAAGGGCTGCAAGTTTACACATAGCCAAAGTTTCCGAAGCGTCCGTTTCGTGAAGACTATGGCAAAAAGGCAAGAGCCACCGTTCCCGATGCATCTGCATCAAAGCGGTGGCTCTTTTGTATATCCATTCACGCCTTAATAATATATAAGGTGTAAGCAGTTGCTCAAGAAGTTCAAAGCAATAACCAGTACAACCCTACCCTTTCGTTCAAATTATCCAAAGCTTTCATCAAAGTAAACAAAAGCTTTGGTGAAAGCATTCTAAAGCTTTGAACGGACCAATCTAAAGCTTTGGTCAGATTCTGCCAAAGCTTTAACTTGAAAAAACAATGAAAATCACAGAACGGAAACAAGGATAATCGGATTTTTTACATACCTTTGCATACATTAACAAAATAAGACTAACCAACCTATCAGTAAATGACAAAGAGACTTTTAGCCACATTCGCAATGGCAATCGCTTACTTTTCTGCCACACATTCGCAGGAATGGATAAGCGCACCAACACAGGACGGTTCAATGCCTGTGTTCCACAAGACATTTCATCTGAGCAAGAAAGTGAAGAGTGCCGTACTACATTCAAGCGCACTCGGAGTATATACCTTGCAGATAAACGGCTCGGAAATAGACTATTCCGAACTGAAACCGGGATGGACAGACTACCGCAAGGAAATATTCCTACAGACCATGACTGTACCTAAGTCCTTGCTCAAAGGCGACAGTCTGAGCATAACTGCACAGATAAGCAACGGCTGGTGGATTGGAGGCATCACACGTGGAGTATATGGCAACAACAACCGTCATGCGTTTATTTGCGACATAGATGTTACATACACCGACAACACCAAGGACAGGTTCATTACCGACACCTCATGGCAATGTGCAACTGACGGATCACTGTTGCTTGGCGACATCTACAACGGCGAGACATACGATGCACGTCGCAAGCCCACACACTGGCACAATGCCATCATCAATACAGACAACAAGGGCGTACTCATTCCTGAGTTCGGACCACAAGTAAAGATAAGAGACAGGAAACTGTGGAAAACAGTTGCCAACATAACTGTGTACGAAGGAAGCATCGCCACAGGAACAACATACGGCAAAATAAACAACCAGCAACTCATTGGACCTGACGGGCATTGGATAAAAATCTTCAACACATACAGCGAAAAGCATCCTACATGGATAAGGCTCAAACGTGGGCAGACATTTCTGCTCGATTTCGGTCAAAACATAGTCGGTTGGATTCGGTTCACCGCAAGGGGTAATCGTGGCACAGAACTCACATGGCGCTTCGGTGAGATGCTCAACTACAACGGCGATGCTGCCCGTCTTGACAAAGGACCAGCAGGAAGTCTGTGGACATACAACCTGCGCCACGCCAAGGCTACCCTCCGCTACATCATGAACGGCGAAGGAAATGAGACATATCATCCACGCTACACCTACTTCGGATTCCGCTATGCAGAACTCACAGCAACTGATGACATCGACATTGCAGCCAATGTGACTGGTATGATAGTAGGAAGCGACATAGAGGAATGGGGAACGTTCTCGTGCAGCAATCCTGACATCAACCAGCTATACAGCAACGTGTGGTGGGGACAGCGCGGCAATTTCGTCAGCATCCCTACCGACTGCCCACAGCGTGACGAGCGTCTCGGATGGACGGGCGACACACAGATATTTTCCACTACTGCTCTATACAACAGTGACGTCAAGGACTTCTACCGCAAGTGGATGCGTGACATGCGCAACGGTCAGCGTGACGACGGTGCATATCCTTGCACAGCACCAGCCGCCAACATGTGGGGCTACGGAGGAAGTGCATGGGGCGATGCTGGCATCATCGTTCCATGGAACGTGTATGTGATGACAGGCAACACGCAGATTCTCACAGAAAACTATGAAAGCATGAAGCGCTGGATGAAGCATTGTGCCGAAGCATCCGAGGACGGATGGACACACATTGGTGCAGAGACAGATTTCGGCGACTGGCTTGCCTACAAGGAAGTAGAGAAACGATACGTCTCCTACGCATATTTTGCCCACACGGCAGACCTGATGGCAAAGATATCACGACTGCTCGGAAAAAACGATGATACGGCATACTATACAGCACTTCACCACAATATCGTGGACGAATTTCAGCGTCGCTACATCACCAACAGTGAGATAAATACAGGCAAGGACACACAGACTGCTTATCTGCTGGCACTCCACTTCGGTCTGCTCACACCAAAGCAGCGTCCCGCAGCCATCGAGTCGCTCCGTCAGAACATCATCAACAACGGCTACCGCCTCTCCACAGGCTTCGTAGGCACAGGCATACTGATGGAGACACTCACCGAATGTGGACTGACAGACCTTGCATACCGTCTGCTCCTTCAACGCGAGAATCCTTCATGGCTATACAGCATTGACCAAGGAGCGACAACCATCTGGGAACGCTGGGACAGCTATACCAAGGCAGATGGCTTCAACAAGCACGAATGGAACATGAATTCCTTCAATCACTACAGCTACGGAGCCGTCGTACAGTGGTTCTACTCCACCATCCTCGGCATTCGTCCAGACGAGTCAGCCCCAGGTTTTGCTCACATCATTCTTGCCCCCCACTTTGGTGGAGGTCTCACATGGGCAAAGGGAGGCACAATGACCCCACACGGCAGAATCGATGTGGAATGGCATCACCTTGACAACGGCACATACTGCTACACCGTCAGCATACCAAAGGGCACCATCGCAACCCTCCATCTCGGCAACAGAAGCATAGAGATAAAAGGAAACGGAAAGAAGCATAAATACAATGTAAAAACAAATTAACA
>JAGCWG010000267.1 GCA_017961965.1 Bacteroidaceae bacterium
ATACGATAGAAATATGGGATAACAATCATACCATTCAAAACGTACCTCCACAGTCTCTAAAAGTCTCACCACGGTGAGACCATAGTCTCGTGCCCACGAGACTCCAGTTTCTTGCCCATGAGACTCCAGTCTCACGGGCAAGAAACTGGAGTCTCTCCTGCAAGAAACCGCAGAGACTTGCAATCCTATGTTTTTCACGACATAGCCGTTTTTTTTCTTTAACAAGCATAAAATAGCAAGAAAGCACATTTTTCCACATTGCAAGCACCACACATTACAAATATAATGCATATATTTGCAGACAAAATCATTCATACATAATAACTATGACAGGAACAATCAACGTAAGCGATATCTATATGGATATGCTCAGAACACTTCCAAGCGAAGACAAACTTGATTTAATTACAAAACTTGTCAAGTCAATGAAGAGCATTGTACATTCCAAATCTAAAGAAGAAGACATTTTTAGTCAGTTTTCTTCCGACTGGGGAGGAGATATGACTACAGAAGAATATGCAGATATGCTCCGTAGCGGAAACATTGAAAATACACGAACTGTAGAAGATTGGTAAGACTATGACAAAATTTCTACTCGACACGTGTACGTGCATCTCAATGCTACGCAACGAAGGATTTGTACGCGAAACGCTCAGACGTGTTGGCGTAAAAAACTGCTATATTTCCGAGATAACGGTAGCAGAACTATATTTCGGAGTAGCCAAAGCAGAAAATAAAAAACGCAAACTCGAAGACATCGAAAAAATACAAAAACTATTTCGAGTTATTCCTGCATATTCTTCATTCAAGGAATATGGCGAAATACGATTTACACTTGAACACTCTGGTATGCGTGTTGACCAATTCGACCTTCTTATTGGAGCAACAGCATTACACCACCAGATGACACTTGTAACTTCCAACATAAAACATTTCAACCGCATCCAAGGCATAAATATTGAAAATTGGAAAGAGTAAGACCATATACATCACTTTGCTCTTTTCATACACACAACAATCCCTCGCATCGCTCTTTGCGATGCGAGGGATTGTTGTTTATTACTCATTCAAGTTTCGCAAGTTCCGCTAACGCTTCACTTGCTTAGAGTTAATGGACGAATGACTGTCCGCGATTGAGTATCGTCCTGAGCGAAGCGATAACTTCCCTTTAACTCCACGAAGTTAACTTCCTCTAACTTCTTGAGGAATTACTCATTACTAATTAAAGAATGCCTATGTGATAGCACCTGCGGCGCTTAGGAATCTCTGGATTGAAGTATTGCCACTGAGCCTGTCCCTTTGAGTTGCTCTCAAGCTGCGGATTAGTCTCTGCCCACTTGAAGCCCATCTGCTGATAGATAGGAATGAGGTCAGCAAAGAGAAGTGAGTTGACACCCTTGTTCTGGTACTCAGGCTTTACTGCCACGAGAAGCAACTCAACGCCGTCCTCATGCTTCCACTTGAGAGACTTGAGCAGATGGAACCAACCGAATGGCAAGAGCTTACCGCCTGCCTTCTGGAGAGCCCTGACAATGGATGGCATTGAAATACCAACGGCCACAACCTCGTTCGTCTCACAATCCTCAACCAATGTCACCATACGAAGGTCGAGCATCGGAAGGTATGAATTAGTATATTGCTTAATCTGATTCTGCGTAAGTGCAGAATAGCCAAAGAGAGGAGAATAAGCCTCATTGATGAGGTCAAATATCTTCTTTCCATATCCGTTGTCGAAGATATCCTTCTTACCATTGAGTTTCTTTATACGAAGGTTATATCGCTGAAGCGTAAGCTCGCTCACGCGACGAAACTTCTCAGGAATCTCGTCTGGCACGTTCATCTTCATCTCTATCCAGTCTGCCTCCTTCTCCATGCCGTAACTGTCCATGTGCTCAGGATAGTAAGGATAGTTGTAGATGGTAGCCATTGTTCCGAGCTTATCAAATCCTTCGATGAGCATTCCCTCTGGATCCATGTCGGTGATACCGAGAGGTCCCTGCATTGAAGTCATGCCACGCTGCCTTCCCCATTCCTTCACGGCATCGAGGAGAGCCTTGCTCACTTCCTTGTCGTCGATAAAGTCAATCCATCCGAAGCGTACATTCTTCACGTTCCATGTCTCATTGGCATGATTGTTGATGAATGCTCCCACACGACCAACGACCTTACCGTCCTTGTAGGCAAGGAACAACTGTATGTCGCTGAACTCAAGTCCGGCATTCTTCTTTGGGTCGAACGTATCTACCATATCCTGATACAAGTCTGGTATTGCGTACTGATTACCCTTGTACAGCTCGTAATTAAAGCATATAAACTTGTCAAGGTCTTTCTTCGTTGAGACCTCCTTGATAATTATTTCTGACATATCGGTTTTAATTTGCCTGCAAAGATAGCCATTTTATACCATTCACACTATGCGTTTTCGTTATTTTCACGCATAATGACACCTTCTTGCTTCATTCCATCTATTTTTATACACATTGGCTTCTCCAAACGTACATGACGGACGTGCTCCGTCTCCTCCACAGCAGGAAGGCTGTTGAGGAAGTCGCGGTCATAGACACCGTCGCCGATGTAGTCATTGACCGTGAAGTAGCCCACGCCAAAGCTCGTAAGGTTCTGGAAGAAGTGAGTACCCTGGCTTGGGTCAACGCGGTAATCTGTCAATCCTGCTTCAACGATAACCTTTGCACCAGAGATATGAGGCCACTTGACAGGAACGCCAAGCCAAGGGTCGCTTGAGCCCCAACGTCCAGGACCGACAAGCACATAGCTCTCGCCCCTATTGAGGAATCCACGGTTTATCATCTCCACCTCATCAGCAATGGCAGGATTGTTGGAAGCAGAATATCCGTCAGTCTTGACATACACGATGTCAACAATATCATTTATTATTCCATGACCGATGGCATTGTGGCTACGAATAATACAGTCCTCGTCAGGTATGACGGTGATGTCCTCATCCAACTGCATCTTATTGTCCACCATCGGACGTATCTGGAGCAGATAGAACTCGCCAGTCTTATCTTGATGAAGGTTGACTGCAAACTCAATCTCGACAGGTCGTCCCATCTCCTCCTGACCGTACATCAGTACCTTCTGCAGAAGTTCAGGCAATGGGAACACACCATGCTGCAATACACCAGCGAATGATATAATCTTACGGTTCTTGCCCTCGTAGTAACCATCATAGATGCACTGGTCAATAGGGTCGAACGTAGAAACAATCCAACGAAGAGAGTCATCCTTCTCTGCATCACGAACAGTAACCTTCAGGAGGTTGAAATCGTCTGCCACCTCCATCTGGTCAACCATATTGTTGAGGTCAAGTGCATAGAACCTTGTCTGAGTCTCTCGCAAGGCTATCTCCATCTCACTTGTCTGGAGCACCTTGTCAGGATGGAACGGACATACACGGAGACTAAGTCCGCCATCAACGATGTACTTACCAAGACCGAGAGCAAGCTGTACGGTACCTTCCTCAGCTGTCTCGTCACCAATCGGATAATAGTTTATTGAACGTCCCACACCTGATATAGTAGGATAGAAACGGTTCTCGTAAGCCTGACCGACTACCTCCTGAAGTATCACCGCCATCTTCTCCTGGTCGATGACATTTGACGTAGCCGTCATGTAATCCTTAGAAGCCTTGTAGAACACGCTCGCATACACACTCTTGATAGCGTTTGACAGCATTGACAGACGTAGGTACTTATCCTCAACATAAGGAATCATGTATGTGGAATAAATTCCCGCAAACGGCTGGTAATGGCTGTCCTCAAGGAGCGATGACGAACGTATGGCAATAGGACCATGAACCACATCCATGAACGTCATGAGGTCGTCAACAAGATTCTCTGGCAGACGACCGTGGAGGAAGTAGCTCAATATCTCCTCATCAGGGATATTGCTCAGAGCAACCTCATATAGGGCGTTTGTCTCCATGAACTCGTCAAATATATCCGTACAGAGCACGACAGTCTTTGGAATAAGCACGGAGGCATTGTCGTAGTCATTGAGGTCCGTACGTTTCTTGATGATATTGTCAAGGAAGGCAAGTCCTCTACCCTTACCGCCAAGTGAACCGTCACCGATTCGGGCAAACTGACTGAAGCTATCGAAACGGTCACGATGGAACACCGCAACGACACCCTGATTCTTCATCCTACGGTAACTTACGATAGCATCATATATATACTGGCGATGTACATCTACATCTGCCTCCATCTTCCATGTAATCTTCTTCAGAAACTCCGCTATTGGGAACAAAGCACGTGACGAGAGCCAACGACTCACATTGTTATGTCTCAAGTGGTAGCTCAACGAATCTGCAGGCAGCGTAAAGATGTTGTTCTGAAGATCTTTGAGGTTCTTCACACGTGCAATCTCATCCAGTGTATTTGGGTCACGGAAGATGAAATCGCCAAAACCAAAATGCTTAGTGAGCACGTCCTTCAAGTCCTGATTAAGTTTCTTTGAGTTCTTGTCTATGAAACTTGCACCACATTCCCAAGCCATCTCCCTCTTGTCAGACTCACTTGAGTCCATAACAAGAGGAACATACTCATCTACGCCATGTACGGCATTGAGCAACTTGAATCCTGCCATCTCATCCTTCTCGCCATCCGTAA
Source organism: Bacteroidaceae bacterium (assembly GCA_017961965.1). The sequence goes on from JAGCWG010000267.1 coordinate 4,632, forward strand.
CCAATGGGAAACGGCAATCGGAGATAACACCAAGTACATTGTCACTATACTTGCTGTAAAGACTCCATGCCTCCTCATACGTACGTGCAAGGACAATCTTTGGACGTCCACGCATACGCAACATCTCCAACTGCGAGTTCAATGCCTCCGAAGCGAAAGCAAGGCTCTGCTGGAGCACAAAATGATATAGGATAGGAAGCAAAGAAGAATAGAAACGGATACTGTCCTCCACAACAAGTATCATCTGAACACCTGCCTCAAGGTCGTGCTCAAGATTCATCTTATCCTCAATAAGCTTGATGATACTGAGCAGCAGCTCCGTGTTACCCAACCAACAGAACACATACTCAAACGCACCGAGGTCCTCATTCTCCATACGGTGAGTGATACCGTGAGAGAACGGAGTAAGCACAACGATAGGTATATTCGGGAATATCACCTTCAAGTCACGGGCAATATCGAACACATCATTATTATCCGTACCCGGCATACAGATGATAAGGTCAAAGCTATGGTCACTCATCAATTCCTTAACCATATCCTGCGACGAAGCCTGAAAGAATCGAGGTGGATAACGAAGACCAAGCTTTGCATATTCATCAAAAATCTTCTCATCAACACGACCGTCATCCTCCAGCATGAAAGCATCATACGGATTAGCGATAATAAGTACATTGAATATCCTTCGTTTCATCAAATCGACAAACGAAGTATCTCTCAGTTTCAGCTTAGTATTATAA
>JAGCWG010000268.1 GCA_017961965.1 Bacteroidaceae bacterium
TTCATAATTGTATTTAAGATACGAAGCATTAAGGCTTGCGCTTATCTTTGTACCTGTGAAAGTATAATCAAAATTGAAGCTGTTGTTTGTTGTCTTGGTTTCCTTGAGAGTGCATAGTGGTTTGCCAGAAACAATCACAGTGCTTCGTGCTATACTTGTATTATAGTCAGCATCATGCAGGTATGAAAGCATGAACTGATGATTGCCACCAGGTGTATAGATGAAGCTTGCATTTGTTGCGGTAAGAACCTTGTCGCTGCTATAGTCCTTTGTGATGTTTTTCCAGTCTTCTGGACTAAATTGTGAAGCTCCGAAGCCTACAACTGTACTTTTGTCGTATCTGTATATGAGTCGTTCGCCTAAGTTGAATGACCATTTATCTTGCTTATAGCTTGCAAGTGCGTATGGCATGATATGGAGATTATCCTTGTCTTGGTCTTTGTACGAACCCTTTGAAAAATCTGTATTTTGCCATTTGAAATACATACCAGTCTTGAGCGAGAGGTTATCTGTAGCCTTTATGTTGGCAAAAGCATCGAGCCTTGTCTTATAGTTCTTTGTCTCTGTGTCGAGAGGTGTCTTATATGCAGAGTAATAGTCTATGCCGTCTATTATTTCTGCTTTGTCATACAGGTTTGCAATCTTTTCTGTTGAGTTGTAAATGTCGAATAGAGCTTTGTTAGAACAATACAAAGTATAATCTTCTGTCATGCTATTGTCGTTATACGTGCTGTATTCCTCGCTGAGGATTGCAGCAAGGGTAGTCTTCTCGTTGAGGATATGTCTGAAATCAGCGGAAGCGAACAAGGTGTTGTTCTTGTTTTCAGATGTTCCGATGCGGTATTCTGTTTCGTATTGCTCGCTGTAATTTGAATTGGAATTGTCATACTCTTTTATATAGTTGACGTTGTTTTGGAATGCATCGGAATTGTTGCGATTCCAACGGTCATAGATGTGGAATGTGAGCGTGTTCCTCTCATCTTTGTATCTTAAACCGAAGTCTGCTATGTAGGCATGGTTCTTTTCTTCTGTGTTTCGATGGCTTGTACTCTCTTGGATGTCTGTACCAGAGGAATTATACCAATTATATGTTGATTCTGCGTATGCGAATGCGTCATTCTTGCTCTTATTTATGTCGCCCTTGACATTTGCCCATATAGTCAACTTGTCATTCTTGTTTGTGAGGTTGAACCAAGGTGCATAGTTGGCACGAGTGTCCATGTAGAGGGTTGCGTGTCCGTGAGTACCATCTTCGGCATCCTTGAGAATGATGTTTATGCATCCTTTGATGCCGATAAATGCTCCGTTATGGTTGTCGGTAATGTACTCTATGCGTTCCACTTGACTTACGTGGGTGAGTTTAAGGAACTCTGTCTCGTTGCACTCTACTCCGTTGACCATGAGGTCATAGTCTGAGTATGAGCCGAGGACATCTGCCAGCGTTGCGTTAGGCGCATAGCCCATGCGGTCAAGATAGTATGTCTTGACGTTGGCTGTGAGTTCTACCATTGGTTTGTTGTCGCTTGATGCTTTCTGGGCGAAAGCGTGAGTCGTACCTGTAAGGAGCAGGACGGCTGCAAGGGATAATCCGTAGATTTTCATCTGTTTTTTAGGATATAGTTTTGATATTATTGTTTTTGATTGTGTCGGGTACACAGAGGCAATCTGTGTTTTTGACTTTGCAAAGATAATTCTTTTTCCTTTTCGTTGTGCTAAAAAGTGAAGGGTAATTGTCTTTTTTGTTAAAAAATTCATCAAATATATCGTCTCTACTTTGCGTCTTATGGCATTATTTTTCCTCCGTAAGTGGTCTTAAAAATGAGTTACGGAGGAAAAATAATGTGGTGTTTGTGTCGCAAAATCATGTACAGACCAAGTAGTGACTAAGTACTGACTAAGTAGTGACTTACATGAGACTTTTGGTTGTGGCAAAAATATCATCTGCGTGGATGGATAAAAGTGGATGTAGAGTTGAGTCATGTATGAATCCGAAGGGAATTCTGTTATTCTAATAATACGGGTTGCAGACAGATTATGATGAAATTATGTTAAAAATGGAGGGCTTTGCCATAAGAAACGAGGCTCTTGTTTGTTAAATGTAATAAATGTTTTATCTTTGCGACAGATTAAGAAATAACGAACCTAACAGATATGAACGTTAATTTCAAGAAAATCCTACCAGATGCTCTGTGCGTGGTACTCTTTGCAGTCATCGCCTTTGCATATTACTCGCCAGCTGTACTCGACGGACGACGTCTGGAACAGCATGACAGCAACGCTAACTATGGTATCAGCGTGGAGACAAA
>JAGCWG010000269.1 GCA_017961965.1 Bacteroidaceae bacterium
GTCTTCTCGAATGGTTCGCTCATCATCTCGATGGATGCAAGGTTAGCGAACTTAGGGAGAATTAGGTTAAGCTCGTTACGGTAGGTGTTGAGGTTCTTCTTTACCTCGTCCATTGTGAGGTCATTCTCCTTGAGACGTGTATCAGAGATGTATGCGAGTGCTATGAGTTTCTCGCCACGCTGTACGACAACTGTCTCCTCAAAGATGCCCTGACTGAGGATGACGTCCTCAATCTCCTCAGGATAGACATTCTGACCGTTGGCTCCAAGGAGCATGGTCTTCTTGCGACCACGGATAAATACGTTGCCGTTCTTGTCCATTGTTCCGAGGTCACCTGTGTGCAACCATCCTTCTGCATCAATAGCCTCTGCTGTCTCCTCTGGGTTCTTGTAATAACCGAGCATCACGTTTGTACCACGTGTCACGATTTCGCCAGCTACCTTGTGTGGGTTGTCGCTAAGGATGCGTACCTCCATACGTGGGGCAGGCTTTCCGCATGAGCCCTTACGGAAGCGACCGTAGTCCTCATAACAGATGATAGGACCACACTCTGTCATTCCGTAACCTACTGTGTAACGGAAGTGTATCTTACGAAGAAGGTCTTCTACCTCTTTGCTGAATGCGGCACCTCCGATGATTACCTCATAGAAGTTACCTCCGAATGCATTCTCAAGCTGAGCCTTTATCTTGTTGTATATTATTCTTCTGAGGAATGGTACCTTGGTGAGTACCCTCATTATTGGTTTCTTAAGTACAGGGAATACCTTACCAATGACAATCTTCTCGATGATGAGAGGAACGGCAATGACGATGTCTGGCTTGACTTCGTTGAATGCCTTGATTACGATTGCAGGACTTGGTACCTTGGTGAGGAAATGTACGTGTGCTCCTATACAGAACTCGTACATGAAATCGAAGGCGAAACCATACATGTGAGCCATTGGAAGTATGGCGAGTGTACGGCTGTTCTTAGGCAATCCAAGTCGCTCGTCGGCAAATATCACATTTGACCAGAGTGAACGGTAAGGAAGCATCACTCCCTTGCTGCGTCCTGTCGAACCGCTTGTGTAGCTGAGTGCGGCAAGTGTCTCGCCGTCCTCCCTGCCGTAGTTTACGCTCTCCTTTGTTACGCTTACTGCATCCATTGCAGCATATATGTCAGCATATTTCTCGCTGTCTTCAAAGAAATGCCAATCGACAATATTGAGAGTTTCCTTGATGTCAAAAGTGTTGCGACCTGAAATGAGAAGTTTTGACTCAGAGTGCTGGTAGATGTTTACAATCTGCTCAACGCTAAAGTCAGCCAAAATAGGAACTGCAACAGCTCCGTATGTGATAATGGAAATGAAAGCAACAGCCCAATGGGTGCTGTTCTTTTCACAGATGGCAATCTTATCTCCCTTCTGTATTCCGTATTTTGCGTAAAGTGTATGCAAGCGAGCAATATCAAGAGCTACATCACCGAATGTATAGTTTATTTCGGTACCATAATCAGTATAGGCAGGTTTGCTCCAGTTCTCCTTTATAGATCTTTCGATTAAGTCAATAAGAGACGAGTCTTTGCTCGCATCAAATAATCTTGTTCTTTCTGTCATATAAATGTTTTGTAGTAATGTGACAAACCGTTAAGACATGTTCTATTAATATGTTCTTTCTGCCTTATAAGGTTCGCACACTTTGCATTATTTTGTGCAAAGGTACGATATGTTTCATACAAATGAAAATTATTTTGAGAAAAATAGATATTATCTTTGTTCATTATCCTAAAAAACTTAATTTTGCAAAGTAAATAGGTAAAAAATGCTCACTATCTATACTAAATGAGCAAAAAACAAGGCTAAAACTGTTAAAAAGTGCAAATAGGAGATAAAGTTCGCTTCCTCAACGATGTTGGCGGAGGTGTTGTAAAGGCTTTCAAGCCGGGAGGAATAGTATTGGTAGAGGACGAGGACGGTTTCGAGATTCCTTGTCTTCAGGATGACCTTGTTGTCATCACGACTAATGCGTACAATTTTGAGGTACCACAGCATAAGGAGGCTCCCCGTGAGGAGCGAGTGGATGGACGCGAGTATCTTGCTTCCAAGGGTGTGGCACAGAGTGTGAAGGATGATGATGACCTTGACGAGAACCTTGAGGCACGTATCGTCCGTCTTGAGATGCTTGTGCATAAGCTTGAGGATCGTATCGCCCGACTCGAAGGCGACAAGGCTGCACGTGAGAAGGACAAGCTCCAGTCACGTCAGGTGCGTCAACAGCAGAAGAACGAGATACTTGAGGTTGACCTTCATGCCCACGAGATTCTTGAGACAACCAAGGGTATGGATGCCCGTGCTATCAAGGATTATCAGTTGTCAGTCTTCACCCGTACAATGAACGAGCATATTCGTGAGAAAGGTCGTAAGATTGTCTTCATTCACGGCAAGGGTGAGGGTGTACTCCGCAAGGCAATCATCGACACGCTCAAGGACAAGTACAAGTCATGTGAGTATCAGGATGCCTCTTTCCAGCAATATGGATTCGGGGCAACGATGGTAATAGTTCATTAAAGCCCCCCATCCACCAAAGGGGGCGTCCATCCGGAACATAGTAGCAAAGGAGCGTAGTGTTTCAATAGCTGTCCTTGGCTATTGCCCCAATCTATCCATTTTTCTGCATACTTAAAAACTTAAAAACTCAAAAACTTAAAAACTTACAAACTTAAGAACTTACAAACTCAAAAACTTAAAATCTCATGAAAAGACAAGCATTCAAGATGTTCCTCAAGCCAGGATGCAAGGAGGAATACAAGCGTCGTCACGCTAACCTGTTTCCTGAGCTCAAGGCTCTCCTGAGCGAGTCAGGTGTACGTAACTACAGCATCTATCTTGATGAGGAGACAAACATCCTCTTCGCCTATCAGGAACTGGAGGGTGAGGGTGGCAGCCAGGACCTCGGCGGAACAGAGATATGTCAGAAGTGGTGGGCGTACATGGCAGACATTATGGAGACAAATCCTGACAACAGTCCTATCAGCATCCCACTTCCTGAGATGTTCCACATGGACTAGCTTGCACCAGTCATTCTTCCTGGTGCAAGAGTTAAAAGTTATAAATTAAAAGTTAAAAGATAGAGTATCATTCATGGTGATAAATGTCATAGCTGATGTTTATTACCATGAATGATATAAATATGTAAAATGGACAAATAATGGTGCTGCCCATCCGAAAATGGTAAGGGTGAAGTACTGTCAAAGTATAGACTAAGTACTGTCAAAGTATAGACTAAGTACTGACTAAGTATAGACGAAGTACTGACTATGAACATTCGAATAACGTATATCCAATTTTGACAATATAGGATGTGAGCAAAGTTGAGATGAATGTTTTGTATAAGTCGTGAAAAGGGGTGGCAATAGTTTACTCATGTTCTCTTTTTGCAATCTCCACATTACACTCCTTCGTGACAAAATTTTATGACCATGAAAAATTTGAGAAAAAATATAGAAAAAACATGACGTGGATTTGCAAAACGGACAATCTAATTGTATATTTGTAGTACAATTTGGAGGCGAGACTTCAGAATCCATAGAAAAACGACGTGGGCTTTACGAAGCCGACACGAAGGGTTTACGAAGGGTTGCCGAAGAATTTTACACATGAATTGTGCCTTGGCGTGAGGGACATAATGTGAAGATATGGAAAATGTACTTTGCATAATGCTTTCAAACGTCCAGTTTGATTTTTTTTAGTACGGAAAATAGCAAAAACGCCCCTTAAATCCCTTTAAATCACAAGAAAATAACTGATTGACATTTAAAAAGCCATAAAAATTTTGTCAATTCAAAAGTTTGCTGTAATTTTGCACCCCGTTAGACTCTGTGCGTTCGTCTCAGAATGTATAGACGTCTGCGAAACAATACATTATTTTATAAACAATCAAAAACAAAGAATCGAATGATTATCGTACCTGTAAAAGAAGGTGAGAACATTGAGAAGGCTCTCAAGAAGTTCAAGAGAAAGTCTGAAAAGACTGGCGTGATTAAGGAAGTAAGAAACCGCAAGCAGTTTGATAAGCCATCTGTAGTGAAGCGTATCAAGATGCAGCACGCTATCTATGTTAATCAGCTCCACCTCAACGAGGAATAATCCTGAGGGAGAGAAAAAAGAATTTTTTTTGAAAATAATCTGCCAAAAATTTGGTTGTTGGCGGAAAATGTCCTAATTTAGTCGCGAATTAAAGACGCAAGTCACTTCAACGACGTAAAGATGGAGACATGGGTAGATTTATTTCTTGAATACCTGAAGTCGGAAAGGAACTATTCGCAGCGTACTGTTGAAAGTTATGCGGATGATATAGGTGACTTCCAGCGTTTCATGGATACCCTCGAGAGCAAGTGGACTTTCAGCTCCGTGACATCTTCGGATGTGAGAGAATGGATAGTCTATATGATGGATGAACGGCATTATGCAGTTGCAAACGTGAATCGTCATTTGAGTGCTCTCAGGACATTCTATCGTTATCTTAGGATGATGAGCTTCGTGGATGTAAATCCAATGACGAAGGTCACAGGTCCAAAAAAGGAAAAAGTCCTTCCTGCTTTCGTTAGAGAGACGGATATGGACAGGTTGCTTGACATGACCAAGGACGATGATACGTACGAAGGAGTCAGGGACCGCACGATAGTAATGATGTTTTATGAGACAGGTATTCGACGAGCCGAGCTTATCGGACTGACGGATGCGAGGGTTGACCTCGGTATGAGCCAGTTGAAGGTGCTCGGAAAACGTAATAAAGAACGAATCGTTCCATTTGGCAACGAACTATACTGTCAGATAGAGCACTATCTCGAAAAGCGACACGAAGTAGAGCAGGGAAGTGCTAAGGCTTTCTTTCTTAATAAGAACGGAATGCCAGTAAACGAATCTACAGTGTCAAGGATTGTCAAGGATGCCTTGTCTCAGGTGACCACGCAGAAGAAACGCTCACCACACGTGTTGCGCCATTCTTTTGCTACAGCGATGCTTAATAATGATGCCGACCTCGGTTCAATCCAGAAGATACTCGGACATCAGAGTCTCGCCACAACGGAAGTCTATACCCATCTGTCGTTTGAAGAACTTAAAAGTGTTTATAAAAAAGCGCATCCGCGCGAATAATATAGTATAAACCTTAATAAAAGAGCGACTATGGATATTTTAGTTAAAGCAATCCATTTTGAGGCAACAGATAAGTTGCAGGAATTTATTCAGAAGAAGGTTAGTAAACTGGATAAGTTTTGTGACAATATAAGAAAGGTCGAGGTGTCATTGAAGGTCGTAAAGCCGGAGACAGCCATGAACAAGCAAGTAGCACTTACTGTGTCACTTCCTGGTGATGAGTTGTATGCCGAAAAGATATGCGACACATTTGAAGAAGCAATTGACGATAGCCTCGCTGCTTTAGAGAAGCAGTTGGGCAAATACAAAGAAAAACAGGCAAAAAGCTAAAAAAAGCCTGAAAAATATTTTGCATTTGAAAAATAATGCCTAAATTTGCAGCCGTTTCGTATGAGTTGCTTGTACGAACGGCTTTTCTGCCTCTTTAGCTCAGTTGGCCAGAGCACGTGATTTGTAATCTCGGGGTCGTTGGTTCGAATCCGACAAGAGGCTCTAAATAGAAGAAAATGCTGTGGTTGAGTACTTGTGCTCCGTTCAATCAAGCAAATAAGTGAACGAAATATGGGGGCATGTGGATTATGACAACATAATTTCTGCTGCTGTTATAGCTCAGCGGTAGAGCACTTCCTTGGTAAGGAAGAGGTCCCGAGTTCAAGTCTCGGTAACAGCTCTATGTACTTCAATAACTTGAAAATACAATAGAAAATTCATATTTAATAACAATTTAGATTATTTCAAATAAGCTATGGCAAAAGTAACATTCGTGCGTACCAAACCACACGTAAACATTGGTTCAATCGGTCACGTTGACCACGGTAAGACAACACTTACTGCAGCTATCACAACAGTACTCGCTAAGAAGGGTCTCTCTGAGGTA
>JAGCWG010000270.1 GCA_017961965.1 Bacteroidaceae bacterium
AGGCAATCCTCTCCTCAAGGACTTCGCTCCTAACAGTCAGGTGTGGATGAGTCATGGTGACACAATCACACGTCTTCCTGAAGGATTCCACGTTATTGCTTCAACTTCAACCGTGAAGTATGCTGCATACGCTGCCGACAACGAGAAGATATGGGGTGTACAGTATCACCCAGAGGTGTTCCACTCAATTGACGGAACACAGCTCTTGAAGAACTTCGTTGTGGACATCTGTGGCGGTAAGCAAGACTGGTCACCAGCGCAGTTTGTAGAACAAACAGTCAAGGAGATAAAGCAGCAGGTGGGCGATGACAAGGTTATCCTTGGTCTCTCTGGTGGTGTTGATTCTTCTGTTGCAGCCGTTCTTCTTAATCGTGCAATCGGTAAGAACCTCACTTGTATCTTCGTAAACAACGGACTCCTCCGCAAGAACGAGTTTGAGGATGTGCTTCGTGATTATGAGTGCCTCGGACTTAACGTGGTAGGTGTGGATGCAAGTCAGAAGTTCTACTCAGAGCTTGCTGGAGTATGTGAGCCAGAACGTAAGCGTAAGATTATCGGTGCAGGCTTCATCGATGTATTTGAGGCAGAGGCACGCAAGATTGAAGGTGCTAAGTGGCTTGCTCAGGGAACTATCTACCCTGACCGCATCGAGTCACTCAACATAACTGGAAAGGTAATCAAGTCACACCACAATGTTGGTGGTCTTCCTGAGAAGATGGGACTCAAACTTTGTGAACCACTCAGGTGGTTGTTCAAGGATGAGGTTCGTCGTGTAGGACGCCAGCTTCAGATGCCAGAGCATCTTATCACACGTCATCCATTCCCAGGACCAGGACTTGCAGTTCGTATCCTCGGTGACATCACTCCAGAGAAGGTACGTGTACTTCAGGATGCAGACGACATCTTCATCAAGGGACTCCGTAATTGGAAGGTCAAGCTTTCTGGTGAGGAGGCACGCAAGGTACTTGCAGCTGGTGTACCAGCAGACATGAAGGATGGAGAGATTGAGGTAAGCCTCTATGACCAGATTTGGCAGGCAGGTGCTATTCTCCTTTCAGATGTCAAGAGCGTTGGTGTCATGGGTGATGAACGTACATACGAAAATCCTGTTGCACTCCGTGCCGTTACAAGTGCAGATGCCATGACTGCTGACTGGGCAAAGCTCCCTTACGAGTTCCTTGCTGAGGTAAGTAATCAGATTATTCGTAACGTACGTGGTGTAAACCGTGTATGCTATGATGTCTCTTCAAAGCCACCAGCAACTATCGAGTGGGAATAAGCCTTCGGAGTTAAGAATAAAAAGTTATACGTTAAAGGTTGTCTGATGGACAAGTTCTGTCAGACAACTTAAAACAATAAAACGATATGAAAAAATATTTATCATTGGTGCTTCTCGTACTTACACTCTGTCTTACAGGTTGTATGTCATACAAGAAAGTACCATATATCCAAAATAGTAGAGAAGTTGACCTTTCTGGTGCTACAAACCTTTACGACGCCAAGATTATGCCGAAGGATTACCTCACAATTACAGTGAACCTTCCAAAGGATCCAGAGGCTATCAGAATGTTTAACATGGCAATCAGTGGTTCCGCCACAACCAATGCGACAACAGGTTCTACAAGTTTCAGTTCTTCATCAACAGCTCTTCAGTCATACCTCGTAGAGAATGACGGAACTATTGATTTCCCAATCATCGGACGTATTCATGTTGCAGGTAAGACACGTCATGAGTTACAGGACTTCCTCGTTGAACAGATTTATCCTACTTACGTGATTGAGAAGCCAATCGTTCTTGTTACAATCTCAAGTTTCAAGATTTCTGTTATTGGAGAGGTTTCTGCTCCAGGACAATACACGGTTTCCAATGGTAAGGTTAATATCTTTGAGGCTCTTGCTTTAGCAAAGGATCTTACTGTATGGGGACAGCGTGATAACGTAAAGATTATCCGCGAGCTTAGCACTGGTGAGAAGAAGATTGTTGAGCTTAATCTTAATGACGCAAATATTATCAACTCGCCATACTATCAGCTTCAGCAGAATGATATTGTCTATGTGACTCCAAATAAGGCAAAGGCAAAGAATTCAGGAGTAGGTTCAGAAACAAGCTTGTGGTTCAGTACAACAAGTATTTTCATTTCTATTGCCGGTCTCTTAGTCAATATCTTACGTCATAAGTAACTCTCACACATTCATGACAAAGATTGTTTGAACATATTAATATATAGACGGAAGTTGTGGTATGAACATCACAACTTCCGTCTTTTGCTCTATAGACAAGCTCCTTTAATTAATAGACAAGTCTGGTCGTATAATAGACGAACCTTTACAAAAACAAGAATAAAACAACAATAATAATATGGCTGAAAAATTAAGATTTCAGGTAGTTAAGGAGGCGTTCAAGCGTAAGCCTGTTGAGGTTGCGGTACCTACTGAGCGTCCTTCTGAATACTTTGGTAAGTATGTGTTCAATAAGCAGAAGATGTACAAGTATCTTCCTGCTAAGGTATATGCAAAGATGTGTGACGTCATAGACAATGGCGCACCTTTTGACCGCTCTATCGCTGATGCCGTTGCCGAGGGCATAAAGACCTGGGCGATGGAGCATGGTGTTACTCACTATACACATTGGTTCCAGCCTCTTACTGAGGGAACGGCAGAGAAGCATGACGGCTTCGTTGAGCATGACTGGAAGGGTGGTATGGTAGAGGAGTTCGAGGGTAAGCTCCTCGTACAGCAGGAGCCGGACGCAAGTTCTTTCCCAAATGGTGGAATACGCTCTACCTTTGAGGCTCGCGGTTATTCGGCATGGGACCCTACATCACCTGTGTTCATCATTGGTGATACTCTCATGATTCCAACGATATTTCTCTCTTACACGGGTGAGGCACTTGACTACAAGGTGCCTTTGAAGAAGGCACTCTATGCGGTTGATAAGGCAGCAACAGCGGTTGCACAGCTGTTCAACCCTGATGTAAAGAAGGTTAAGTGCAACCTCGGATGGGAGCAGGAGTACTTCCTCGTGGATGAGGACCTTTATGCTGCCCGACCTGACCTCGTGATGACAGGCCGTACTCTCATGGGTCATGACTCTGCTAAGAACCAGCAGATGGATGACCACTACTTCGGAAGCATTCCAGCTCGTGTGGAGAACTACATGCGCGATATTGAGATACAGGCTCTTGAACTGGGAATCCCTTGCAAGACTCGTCACAATGAGGTTGCACCGAACCAGTTTGAGCTGGCACCTATCTTTGAGGAAACCAACCTTGCCGTTGACCACAACATGCTCATGATGTCTATTATGAAGCGTGTGGCACGCAAGCACGGATTTCGCTGTCTTCTCCACGAGAAGCCATTCAAGGGTGTCAATGGTAGCGGTAAGCACAATAACTGGTCGCTTGCTACTGACACAGGTATTCTCCTGCATGCTCCGGGCAAGACTCCGATGGAGAATCTTCGTTTCGTTACGTTCATTGTCGAAACTCTCAAGGGTGTGTATGACCATAACGGACTCCTCAAGGCTTCCATCATGAGTGCCACTAATGCTCATCGTCTTGGAGCACATGAGGCTCCACCAGCAATCATCTCGTCTTTCCTCGGAAAGATGGTTACGGACCTTATTGAGCACGTGGAGACTGCTGACGATGATATGCTTTCGGTTGCTGGTAAGACAGCCTTCCAGCTTCACCTTCCTTCGTTGCCGGAGCTCCTTATAGACAACACTGACCGCAACCGTACTTCACCATTTGCCTTCACAGGTAACCGCTTCGAGTTCCGCGCCGTTGGTTCAGAGGCAAACTGTGCGAGCGCAATGCTTACACTCAATACGGCTGTGGCTGAAGCTCTTACTAATTTCCGCAAGCGTGTTGACGAGTTGATTGAGAAGGGCGAAGCTAAGGAGACGGCAATCCTCAAGGTTGTTCGCGAGGACATCAAGTACATCAAGCCTATCATCTTCAACGGCAATGGCTACGGCGAAGAGTGGAAGGAAGAGGCTAAGCGCCGAGGTCTCGACTGCGAGACTTCTGCACCGATTGTCTTCGAGAATTACCTTAAAGAGTCATCTGTCAAGATGTTTGAGTCAATGAACGTCATGACAAAGTTTGAGCTTCAGGCCCGCAATGAGATCAAGTGGGAGACATATACTAAGAAGATACAGATTGAGTCACGCATCTTCGGCGACCTCTGTCTCAACCACATCATCCCTGTCGTTACTAAGTATCAGTCAATGCTTATAGATAATGTGAGCAAGGTGATGAGTATCTTCGACAAGAAGAAGGCTACTGAGATTTCAAAGACCAACCTCGTTATCATCGAGCGCATCTCTGAGCACGAGTCTTTCATCATCGAGAATGTGGAGAAGATGATTGAGGCACGCAAGGCTGCCAACAGGATTGATAGCGAGCGTGAGAAGGCGATAGCTTATCACGACACGGTTGCTCCACTCATCGAGGAGATACGTTACCACGTTGACAAGCTCGAGACCATCGTTGACGATGAGGCATGGCCACTTCCTAAGTACCGTGAGCTTCTCTTCATCCGATAATACGATTCATGGTAAAACTAACATAACTAAACTTTGGGTTGCCGCCCACACCGTTAACGGGCGGCACCCAAAACATTTTTCGGGCAGGAAATAACCTATCGTTATCCAAGACTATTACCTTTAATGATAGAACGCCATTATCGGTACAAATTACCCGCCCACTTCTACCCAAGCAATAGAAATAACAAAACAATAATCCAAAACCAAAGAAACTAATGAAAAAGTTCCTTAACTTACTTCCATTGTGCCTTCTCGCTTCATGTTCAGTCGAGTTGGCAGAGACAGAGCAAAACACTCTTGAAGGAGGTACATATGACAACGTCATTATTCGCAGAAGACCTTTTGTGTACGATAATGACACACGTACAACAATTACGGCAACAGACAAAGCACTCACTTTCTCCTGGGCAGACGGAGATGCCATTGGCGTGTTCCCTGTCAGTCCCATAACAAACAGTCAGGCAAAGCAAAAACTTCGTGTCTCTAAAGAGAAAGACACGGATGCACACTTTGCCGCCTTCGATGGAGCAGGTTGGGAGCTGAAGAACGGCAACACGTATGCCGCCTACTATCCTTACAACGGTAACCTGCCATCATCTACTTCGTTCCGTGAGGTAATAATCGGCCTCGATTGGCAAGACGGAACACTCGAAACGATCGGAAAGAAGTACGACTATATGTACGCACCATCATCTGGAAAGATGGAAAAGTTTTCCGACGGAACACACATGGTTATGTTTGACTTCAAGCATGTCGTCTCCATTCTCCAGCTCAAACTCACCATGCCTGTCGCTGCAACATGGAAACGAGTCAGCATCAGCAGCATATCAGGAGACTATATATGGACGACATCTGCATATTTAGATGTGTCATCAGGCGAGACCACGACTATATCCACGTCATCAAGTATCACCCTCGACCTCGGCAATATTACTACTACATCAGATAATAAGGAAATCACTCTTTACGCATCCGTGCTTCCTACAACCACAGGTTTACTTCAACTTGAAGCCACAACAAGTGAAGGCGAAGAGTACTACACAACACTAAAAAGCAAGACCATTAAGGCTGGTAAGGCATACAGATATTCCGCAACCTTAGAGAAAGAGTTCGGTAGCCATGGATATGTCAATGGTCACGAATACGTTGATCTCGGCTTACCATCTAAGACAAAGTGGGCAACTATGAATGTGGGTGCAAACTCACCAACGGAAATAGGTGACTATTATGCATGGGGTGAGTACAACACACAGAATTTTAGCACAAGTTACACATGGGAATCATACAAATGGATGACATATACTACTTATGGCACAAGATTCAGTAAGTATATGGTCGATACAAAAGGAAAATTATTAGACAAGGCAATACTTGAAAGTGCCGATGACGCTGCAACAAAGAACTGGGGCAATGGATGGCGTATGCCAACAACAAGCGAACAGTTGGAACTTATCAGCAACTGCTACTGCGTGTGGACAGACAACTATTCAAATGGAGTAAAAGGTTATATAATATATAAGCCATTGAACAAATCGGACATTGGCATAACCATACTTTCCGGCGAAACACCTTCAAGTGCATATTCTCTTTCCGTGCCACACATATTCCTTCCATGTACAAGTCATTTAGGCAATAGCAGTCTGGGGGAACTAAAGCTCAACAATGAAACTGCTTTCTATTGGTCTTCAATGCTATATATCGTAGAAGACCAAAAAGCCTGGTTACAATATTTTAGTCCAGACTACCTTGGTGAGCAAACAGACTATCGTTGTATAGGAGCCTGCGTACGTGCTGTATGTGAGTAAGATAGCAAGCATTAAAACGCAATGCTGAAAGGTGTCGGACAGACTATCGATAGTTTGCAATACAGACTATTGATAGTTTGCACTACAGACTATCGATAGTTTGTACTACAGACTATCGATAGTCTGAGACACGACTAATATTAGTATGTTTCATAGCACACATATACAAAATCGTCACGACTCAGAACGAGTCGTGACGATTTTGTTATTACACATTATTATTACATCATCTAAAAAACACATCACTTCACGATTGCATCTGCGAGTGCTTCAAGTTGTGCAAGGTCAGATGCCTTCATCGAGCTCTTGAGAGTTACGACAGGCTCGACTATCTCAATGTCCTTCATTCCTTCGAGCATTCCGCGAATGATACGTGCTGCCTGTGGTGCCCATGTACCATTCTCGATGATACCGATGCGGCGACGCTGGTAACCCTTTATCTTCAGCTTGTGCAGGAAGAAGTGCATTGGTGGGAAAATGTCACCGTCATACGTAGCGCAAGCCAGTACGACAGAGCCCATACGGAAAGCATCCTCAATGACCTCAGCCATGTCATCGCGTGAGAGGTCAGCTACGGCAACCTTTGTTGCACCCTTTGCCTCAAGCATCTCTGCCATCTTCTCTGCCGCCTTGCGTGTGTTACCATGAATGGATGCGTATGCCACGAGCACACCGCCAGGAGTCTCCACATCGTATGCACTCCATATCTTATAGAGGCGAAGAGCCTCTGCCAGTTGTTCTCCTTCAAGTACAGGGCCGTGGAGAGGTGCAATCTTGCTTACCTTGAGTCCTGCCACCTTCTTGAGGACGTTTGACACGTTGTTGCCATACTTACCACAGATATTAAAGTAGTAACGGCGTGCCTCACAAGCCCAGTCGTCCTTGTCGGCATCATACACGCCAAACTTACCAAAACCATCGGCACTGAAGAGGGTCTCCTCGCTTGCGAGGTAAGTCATGATAACCTCTGGCCAGTGAACCATAGGTGCTGCAATAAAGCTTAGAACAACTCCGCCACCAAGGTCGAGAGCGTCGCCTTCCTTTACGGTAGTCACGCTAACCGAAAGCCCTTCGTTAAACTGTCCGAGGAACTTCTTTGCGTTGTCTGAACAGACAATGGTAATGCTCGGATACTTCTCCACAAGTGAAGCTATAGAAACGCTATGGTCAGGCTCCATGTGCTGTACGACGAGATAGTCAGGTGTACGTCCACCGAGGGCATCCACAAGTTTGTCTATCCACTCGCTCGTCTTACGTGCATCGACACTATCCATGATGGCAATCTTGTCGCCCTCGACGAGATAGCTGTTATAGCACATGCCTTCTGGCACTTCATACTGGCTCTCAAAGAGATCTATATCGTGATCATCCACTCCGATGTATTTCACTCTACTCATAATCATTTTTATTTTGTAACGTTGTTTAACATTATTTGTTTTTTCAGTTTGCAAAGATAACGCTTCGTCTCATAAAAGCAAACAAAAGTATTCAAAAAGACTGTGCTCGCATCATATATGCAGCACAGTCTTTATTTACGTCTTTATCATCCAACAGGTGAGAACTCGTCCTTGCCCACGCTACACATTGGGCAGACGAAATCATCAGGGAGGTCTTCAAACGCTGTTCCAGGTGCAATACCGTTATCTGGATCACCTACTGCGGGATCATACTCCCAGCCACATACATCGCATACGTACTTCATAGTTTTTTATCATTTAAATTTGTAAATAATCATCAAGTACATGATTTGACTTGAATCCATAAGTTTATTTAATAACTCATTCCGTTACCCTCGCTCCATTCATTGAGAAGATAACCGTGAGCATCCGTACAGTGGTCGTGAATCTTCTGCTGTTGTTCCGTAGTGAGACAAGCCCACAGGCGTGTACATGCTGGATAAGTAATTGTGTCATTCCATTCCACCACCTGTCTGTCTGCAATCTTGCAGGCAATGCGCTCCTTCTGAGCAATAGTCAGAGAAGACCACCATATGTTCAATTCATCGTTCGTATTCATATAATGAAGTGTTTTTTCAATTTCGGATGCAAACATACAAAACTTCTTTTAATTGTCCAAGGAAATTAGTAACTTTGCGACGAAAATATAAACATAATTAAAAACATGATGAAGAAAGCACTCCTCACACTTATCGTGTGCCTTATGGCAGGAATAAGTGCAGTTGCCCAAAGTGACGGCGACAAGATTATCGGAACGTACAAGGCTGTACAGGACGGAAACGTAAGTAAGGTAAAGATTTCAAAGAATGGTGACGGCTATAAGGCACAGATTATCTGGCTTGAGCATCCAAACAATGCCGACGGCACACCAAAGCTTGACAAGAAGAATCCTGACAAGGCAAAGCGTTCGGTTCATGCCGACAAGATTGTACTTGTAGATAAGATTAAATACAAGGGTGGCGTATGGAAGGACGCAAAGATATACGACCCAACAAAGGGTAAGAGCTTCGACGTAGAGATGAAGTTCAAGGACGCAAAGACCCTTCAGGTGAAAGGCTCGCTACTCATCTTCTCACAGACAGTTGAGTGGACAAAGCTTGACTAACATGCAAAATCCAAGTATAAAACAAAATCAGTTTCCTATCCCAGTGGATAAGAAACTGATTTTTGTTATTTTGGAGTTCCCCTACTTTATATCCGTCCTTTACTTTCCACCATATATAAGTGGAAGCGCCCAGTAAAGATACTCATTAATATGACCGTAGAAGTGCTGTCCCCCCTCCTTCATCTCAAAGCGAAGGTTTGCATTAGGCTTATTGTAACGGAAGAGTGAGGCATTCTTTGAGAGAGCCTCAACAAGATTCTTCTGCGGATTACCCGCAATGTCCTTAGTACCAGTATAACCGTACACCTCAAAGTCATTGCCATAAGGAGAGGACTTCAATTGGTCATTGAGCCAGATAGCTGCAGTCTTGGCATCCTGTCTCTCATTCTTGTCATTAAAGATCCATAGGTCACCACTTAAAGGGAGGAAATACTTCACGGCATTCACTCCGTATGCAAGCTGAAACCATGTTGAGAGCGCACCCATAGAGAAACCACCGTATGCACGATGACTGCGTGAACGTGTGACTGCCATGCTATCAGTACCCTCAATGAAAGTGTTGTATGCATTCTCAACAACAGGTATAAGGTCGTTCTGAAGTTCAGTATGGAAGTTGCGTGTACGAGCTATTCCGTCATTCATGGTGTTTGAACCAATATTCTCGTCATCATCATAGAACGTAGGAGTGACGACTATTATCGGACGCATCTTACCATCAGCAATAAGGTGATCGAGCACCTGACGGAGTGGAAGCCAGTCCTGTGGAGGAGTAAGGAAGGAAGTCGTCTTGTCACCACCACCATGCATAAGGTAGAGCACATCATACTTCATCTTCTTGTCGCTGGCATCATAGTTGTAAGGGAGATAAACCCTTGCGTGCTTCTTCAGCGACTTGCCGTTGCTCTTAGCTGTGTAGAAAAACTCCTCTATCCTACCCTGCTTTTTTGCAGGTTGACGGATAGCATCAGGGATTGGTTGAATCTGTTTGATGGTCTTGTCAAACTCACTATCTCCTATCTGTGCCATACTTGACATTGATACGAGAAAAGCAGCAATAAATGCCGGTA
The DNA here is from genome assembly GCA_017961965.1 of Bacteroidaceae bacterium. The sequence goes on from JAGCWG010000270.1 coordinate 9,984, forward strand.
AAGTCTTTTTTAGCATAGTCAATAAGAATTAGTTTTAGTATTAGTTATAATGTGTTATTTATTCACTAAACACTTGCGAAGATACGAGTATTTTTCAGAATAGCAGCATTATTAATGCTTTTTTTCTCAGAGTTCTCTGTTCTTTGTGTGTTTTCAGTCAAAATGCTTTACAAAGCAAACAAAAAGTTGAGGACTGGAAAACCAATCCTCAACCTATTAGTGAACAATATGGGGTGCATCCCCACCTGATACCTATTCTTACTCAAGTTTCGGAAGTACTTCTCTTGTAGTAAAGAGACATTACTATGTGGAAACAAATCGGCGGAAAGACTATCGTCCTTTTACTCCTTTTAACTCCTTTTTACTTCCTTTTACTTCGTCTTACTTCCTCTTACTCATACTCCTTCTTTCGCTTTGGGTTCATCGGGAACCATCCTTTCTGTACTCGCTTTCTTTGTTCAAAGACTTCAAGGATACTCCAAAGGCAAGAGCAACCGACAACTCCAAGCACAGGACTGAGTATCTCGTTCTCAACAAACAAAGACGCTACGAGGAATGCCAATCCTGACAAAAGGAACCACCACCAGCATTTCACACCGAAATAGTATTCGCTCTTGATGACAATGGGATGAAAAATACCTATAATAAGAAATGTAGAAACTGCAATTATAACACCTATAAAGTTCATGTGATGTAAGTTACTAAGTTTATTAAATTTGTGACTTTTTAGTTCGTTTATCAGTTTTTGTATCCTAACTAAGGAGTATTTTGTATGTACGAAAGTAAACAAAAACGATTTTCTCTGCAAAGTTATGGGTTAATTAAACTTTTGTCAATCGTTAATTATAATGATTTTTCAAAATTAACTATATTTGCAGATGTTTTCAAATCGGAGCAGAGAAGACGTTTCGACAAAATATCCTCCATTTAGCTCCATAAGTAAGGAACAATTAATTATATTATTATGGTAAAGCATATCATTCTCTGGACACTTAATCCAGAATTATCGGAAGACGAGAAGAAGAACATCAAGGCTGGCATCAAAGCAGGACTCGAAGGACTTGTTGGCAAAGTGCCTGGACTCCTTGAAGTGAAGGTGAACGTGGACGGTCGTCTTGACACTTCCAACTGTGATGTGATGCTTGACAGCACACTTGAGAGTGTTGAGGCGCTCAAAGGCTATGCCGTTCATCCAGAGCACGTGGCTGTTGCCAACACAAAGGTTAGACCTTATACCGTTCAGAGAACATGTCTTGACTTTGAAGTCTAAATGTATTAGACTTGCCAAATAGTCTATTTTATTAACTTCAAAAGAAATCCGTATATCATAATGAAAACATACTATTTCATGTCACTTGTCCTCTCTGCTTTGCTTTTTGCAAGTTGTAAGAGTGAGGGTGAAATGGTTCCAAAGGTCTATACGTTCACGAAGGAAAATGTGATGAAAACGGTTCCTGCCAGCTGGACAAAAAGTGTTGAAATAAAGTTACAGACATCAGATTCAGTTTATTTTGATTGTAGCTCAAAAATGGTTCTGAATGACAGAGATATATTTGTCAGCATGTACAAAAAGCCTATCTACCATTTTGATAAAAAAGGCCAATTGTTAAATAAAGTTGGAGGCATTGGACATTCAAAGAATGAATATTCGGAAGTTTATGACATGAAACTTAATGCGGATACGAAAGAACTTGAAGTGCTTACAAATGGCAAAATCATAAGATATGATTATGATGGCAATTTCAAATCGGCTGATAATCTGGATATCGGAATCGTCACATTCCTTCACGACAAGGATTCTTATTGGTTATCAAGTGGCGTAAACATCTATTACTCAGAGTATGAAATATTCAAGGCAGATGAGCATCTCACGATAAAGAAAAAACTATTAAATAGAGGATTGACTATACCGTGTACGTCACAGAATTTTTCAAATAGTCCAATAAAAACGTACCATTTCCCTTTCTCTAATGATATCTATCACTTAGATACGGAAAATGATACCGTTACTCTTGCTTATACGTTCAAGTTTCCTGACATGGAGATTCCTGACGCATTTCAGCATGGCACATTGGAAGAACTGATCCACAAAGATGAAAATCATGAGATTCCTGACTTTACTGAAAAGCTTTGCTTTCTTGAAAGTGAACGGTTTATATATCTGCCTGTGGTAGAACATAAGAAATGGAGCGGTATAAGGTTTAATGAGGGTGTGCATACTGGCTATCACTGGATTATAGACAAGAAAACAGACAAGGAAATTGTCATCAATATTGACGATATGTATAAAAACTCAGAGTCATATCATTTTCGTCCTCAGCTACTCGACGAGAATAATATCCTGTATTTCCTTGGAACGGACGTAGAATCGTATAAGGATGAAAGTGTACATGTAATAGGCATAGACTTGAATAAACTTTTTGAATAACAACATAAAGATTATGACATACGAAGAAGCAAAGGAGATAGTAATGGCAATGCCTGAGGTCGTTGCTCAGGGACCGCAATACGTGGAAGAGTTCATTCAAGGATTCATGGAAGCCATGAATACCGACACTCCTAATCATACTGACGCTTAGTGAGCAAGACAATACAACTATCGGGTGAAGCGAAGACGCTTCCTGCATGGAGGATTGCAGATGCTGTAAATGAGCATCTGCAATCTTCGTCATGCCTCGTGGTTACTGCGCCTCCTGGTGCTGGCAAATCCACGCTCTTGCCACTAACCATCATGCAAGGGTTGAAGGATGACGGCAAGATTCTGATGCTTGAACCCCGCCGTATTGCAGCACGTCAGATTGCCGAGCGTATGGCACATCTCATTGGTGAGAAGACCGGTGATACCATTGGCTACAGGGTGAGGTTTGAGAATAAAGTGTCGGATAACACACGTATCGAGGTGCTTACCGAGGGTATTCTCACACGTATGCTTGTGGATGACTCGTTACTTGACGGTGTCTCTGCCGTCATCTTTGATGAGTTCCATGAGAGAAGCATCAACAGCGACCTTGCACTTGCACTCGTACGTGAGACACAGCAAATCATTCGTCCCGACCTGAAGATAATCATCATGTCGGCTACGATTGATACAGATGAAATATGTCGCCGTCTTGACGCTCCTTTAGTGGAGAGCGAAGGACGCATGTTCCCTGTAGAGATTATCCATAAAGGCGATGCCCTTGTAACGAATGCTTACCCCACTCCCGACGACATAGCCAAGGCGGTTGCGCTCAACATCATCGAAGCACACAGGGAGCATGACGGCGACATACTTGCCTTTCTCCCAGGACAAGGTGAGATAATGCGATGTGCAAACATCCTCGGCGACTCACTCGGCACAACTGGCATCTACCCTCTTTACGGTCTGCAGTCTTTCGGAGACCAGCACAAGGCTATCGCACCAAGCAAGGAAGGCCAGAGGAAAGTGGTGCTTGCCACACCAGTAGCTGAGACATCACTCACCATCGAAGGTGTGAGGATAGTCGTTGATTCTGGCTTATGCCGTAAGATGGTGTACGACCAACAGAGTGGTATGAGCCATCTACAGACAGTACAGATAAGTATGGACATGGCTAACCAACGCAGCGGACGTGCTGGACGTGTTGCCGCTGGTGTATGCTACCGCCTATGGAGCAAGGCAACTGAACATAAGATGGACGAGTGCCGTACACCAGAGATACTTGATGCCGACCTCACTCCTATGATGCTGGATATATATGCATGGGGCGAGTGCCGTGTGGATGAGCTGTCGTGGATCACCCCACCCTCTACTGCCAATATCGCCATGGCAAACGACACGCTGCAGATGCTTGGAGCAATAACGGAAGACGGAAAGGTAACGGACATCGGCAGACGCATGAGCAAACTGCCATGTCACCCACGCATAGCACGTATGCTCATATCCGCAGAGACGGACGAGGACAAGTCACTTGCCACAGACATCTCTGCCCTACTCGAAGCCAAAGACCCGATGGCTGACGGAGTCATGACGGCAGACATCAACTACCGCATAGATACCCTACGCAACATAAGGGAAAGACAATCATCACAGAGACAATGGGAACAGATAATTCGTGAGGCGGAACAATACAGACGCCTGATAGGCAGCAAGGAGATGAACGACGCAGTCGATTCAAGTGTCGTAGGACGGCTCATAGCAAATGCCTTTCCTGAGCGCATCGGTTCCACACACAAGGATGGATGCGGGAGGTTTATGCTTGCAAGCGGAGACACGGCTTCAGTAGATAAGGACGACACACTTGCCGCCCATGAGTGGATTGCAGTGGCAAGCGTAAATGCCCAACGCGGCTCCGGGCGCATCTTCCTTGCTTCGCCTCTCGACACAAAGGACATACGCAACATAGCGAAAGAGAGAGAACGCATCCAGTGGGACAACAAGGAGGGAGTGCTCGTGGCACGTAAGGAACTGTGCATCGGCAAGCTCATCCTCAGTTCGCAGCCACTTAACGACATGAATCGTGACCATGCACTCAGTATTGTTGCTGAAGCTTCGCAAAAGTACGGTCTCAGTATGTTCACTATAGATGACAATGTGAAGAACCTACAACAACGGATAGACACAGTACAAAAGTGGCATCAAGATATGGAACTGCCCGACGTGTCCACGGAGGCACTCTTCCGAAGGGCTGTCGAATGGTTACCATACTATGCAGGCAAAAGCCTCAACGCTTCTGAACTAAAGAAGATTGATATGTGTGCCGTCATCTGGTCATTACTCCAGTACGACCAACAACAGGAGGTTGACCGCCTTGCACCGACCCACATCACAGTACCTACGGGTAGCAGGATAAGGGTGGAATACCGTCAAGGTGCTGAAGAGCCGATACTAAGAGTAAGACTACAGGAATGTTTCGGTATGGAAGACACGCCAAGGATCAACGACGGCAGGACTGCCATCCTCATGGAACTTCTTTCCCCAGGTTTTAAGCCAGTACAGCTGACAAAGGACCTCCGCAGTTTCTGGCAAGGCACATACTTTGAAGTAAAGAAGGAACTCAAGCGTCGCTATCCTAAGCACTATTGGCCAGACAACCCTCTTGAGGCTGAAGCCGTCAGAGGTGTAAAGAAGGTGAAAGCATAGTTTCTCATCCCCTTTAGCAGCTCTATGCTAAAGGAAGCTACACACAAATAGGAAGCACCCACACAAAAAAATGGAGACAAGCGCACTTTTGCACTTGCCTCCTTTTTTTATTATTCGTTTTCCAAGTCGAAATTACTTTACAGCAATCTTGCGAACGTCATTTCCTTCACGGATGACATAGATGCCAGACTTGCCTGCCTCTTTCACTCTGCGACCGTCAATTGAATAGACAGCCTTGCTTCCAGCCTCGCTACATGGAGCAACGATAGCATCAGTAGTGGCATCCTTGTATGTAAGATGAGCAGTCACGAGGAATGATGCTGCCTCATCAACATTTTCATACCAAGTATATGTACCAAGTGGCTTATAATTTTCATCCTCATCTTCCAAATAATGGAACGTAGAATTGAATGAGCCAGGTTCACGACGGACGGCGAACATCATCACGAGATCATTTGAGCCTGAGTTAGGGAATCCAGATACTGTGATGAAGAAATCGCTGTTAATATCAACTGACTCTCCGAAAGCAAAGTCTGTACCCAAGATATCATTATCGGCATATTTGAGTTCTGAAATCTTGAGACTCTTACTTACAACAGCCTTGCCCGGCATACCTTTCTCGTCTGGGAAACAGAGCGAAACGGTGATGGGAGAATCTGGTGTATCTGTTGAGACATAACCGAAATAGACAGTTACGCTATCAACACTTGCAGGAACTAATGGCTTGTGGAAACGCTCAGCAAATGATTTCATACCGAGCCAGTTTGTTCCGCCATAGTAGCCAAAGGAAGAAAGACTTATCCTGTCGATGCCATTCAACTCCTCAGCCTTGACGTTCCACACATCCTGTGAACCACCAGCCTGAATAGCATTTATAACCTCATCATTGCTGCTACCTGCAACATTGCTAACCGTGAGCTTTGCACCGTACTTGCCTTGTTTTATGTATGTAACAGTTGGAGTAGCCTCTTTACTTGTCAATACGTCTGTACCATCAAAAGTCCAGTTATACTCTGTTGGATGTCCCAGTGACTCATTTGTGAACTTAACTGGCACGTTAGTTGGAACAAATGCCATAACCCATGGCGAGCTGTATGCACCCTCGATTGAGCCTATCAAAGCTGTTGGAGCCTGTTCCTTTACGATGACAACCTTCTCCCTTACTACCTTGCTCTCCTCCTCGCCCTTACGGACAACGAGAGTTACGGAATATTCTCCTGAAGTGCTGTAAGTAACGACAGGCTCTGCCTCCGTGCTTGTTGTAACGTCAGCACCCTCAAATGTCCATTCATAAGACTCTGGAGTGCCCTCACCAGTACTCTTGAATTTAACTTTCTGGCCAACGACAACATTTATCTTGGCATCACTTGACTCAGACATCTGATTAAGTGTGAAGCCATCGATGCTCATGTTATCACCATTTATGCCTTCATATATAAATTCAAACGCACATTCGTGACCAGCATACTTTGAAAGGTCAGCATTGAACTTAACCCAGTTAGGACCGACGAAACCTGTTTCCTGTGCCCAATTGAAGCCATCAACAAGAGTCTCCTTCTGCTGGTTGTTGCCCATATCATAGATGTTCAACTTCCATTTACCATCAATAACCCATACTCCATGGAAGCAAGCATAGAACTCCACCTCACTATTAGGAAGAACAGTTATTAATGGAGACACGGCACGTTCAGCCTGCGTTGTCTCGCTTGCTATAATTGAGAGAGAGTACTTGCTTAGAGGGTCAAAGACCGTGAAAGGCTTAACGCCTTGATTATATGGAGCTGCAGAAAGAGTCCAAGATGATTCGTTTATACCATAATACTTCCAGAGGCCAGCCTCATCCATTGAATCCCATCCCATCTTATAGTATGACGTCTTGCTCATATCTGACGTAAAATCAGCCTTGAGAGGAGTGTTGTCAACAGGATCAGGTGTCACAGGCTTTGGCACCATCTTGATTGTGTATGAAGCAGTATCTCTACGATACTCATCATTTCCTGCAAAGATAGCATATATGATAGCCTCACCCTCAGAACCAACAGAATAGACATCACCATTCTGGTCAGGAATAGCAATAGTCTTGTCCGAAGACTTATAGACAATTGGAGAGACATTAAAAGGATTAGTGAGAGGATTGTTCACAGGATTCTCATTGTCATCTACATACATTGAAGCCTCCTTTACCGCAAATTCAATTTTTGGATCCTTGAGAACGACAGGAACGACCGAACCACCCTCATACTCCACAGTCATAGCTGTGAAAATAATAATACCTGGATTCTCTGCATCTTGGTCGAGGATTACCTCAAGATTGCCAGCTTCGGCAGCATCTTCCGCTGGTACAAAGTTATATGTCGTTTCATTATGAGAAAGAGTAGAAGCAGAGCCATACTCTTTATTATTAACCTTCACACTGAGTTTCACATTCTGTGATTCAGTCTTGTTTTTGGCAACGATGCTCACCTTATTTATCTTTCCCGAGAACCCACGAGTGGACATGACCCCATGATAAACAGGATTCAAGCTTGTACCAAACTGCTGACCAACAGCCGCGAAAACAATTGCATAACTGTTGGAATCAAACTTCCAATCGATTCCATTTATTTCCGCCTCAAGGGATAACTTATCCTTCTTAGTGTTATAGAATCCCTGGCCACCTTCTGCCTTTTTCTTGTTCCAAGTGTATGTCCACGTCTCTGCCTGTGCAGAAACAGAAAAGGCGAACAATACAGTAAGGACATAGATTAATGTCGAAATTTTCTTCATGCTTTTTACTTTATTAATACTTACGTTTTCATAAATTATTTCGCAAATTTCACTTTTTTTTCGCACCTTACAAAACAAATCGCCATTATTCTGCACTTTTCGATTATAAAATGTAAAATAATTAGACTGTAGTAGCAAGTAATGCACACTTAAAAGACAGATAAGTAACTTGTTTCTGTAAGTTAACCACGTTGAACCTTTAAGGTGCATCATTACTAATTACTCGTTAATTTCCCGTTGTGATAACGTCATGCCTCCGTTCATCCTCCGTTATATTTCCGTTGTTTATCTGTTCCGAAACGGAGGCATCCTGGAGTCACTTCGGTATCACTACGAAGTCACTACGGAGTCATGACATAGCTTTTGTAAACCTTAACAAGATGGCCATTTGCAAAACTTGAATACAAAATCATTAAAATATTCATTGATTTTTTTTGGAGCAAATCAATAAATAGCGTAACTTTGCACAGGAAAATCAAATAATTATCGCCGATAGATGTACCAGAGCATGTACTTCTTACGGCAGAATTCATAAACATTTCCACATGAGTATTCATTAATAGAAATGATTCTCAGAACAATATCATTTGTCGGGGCTGACTGGATTTGACAGCGAGATGAAGTGGTATGTAAGCATGCAGTGAGTCGCTGGCCCTCACTATAATATCAGTCTGCAAAAGTTTAATTGGCGAAAATTCTTACGCTCTCGCTGCTTAATCGAAGTATAGTAGATTAGCCTTATTTCCTTGCCAGGCGAGGAAACGAGACATCGCCCTGGAAGCTGTTGTTCCGAAGCGTCCAGATCAGCGGTGCTAAAAATTCGGGAATAGTCCTACGTAGCCTCATGCGTAGGATGAAATTTAGAGGATAAGGATGTGATTGGTGGTTCAGGTCTTGTCACATCACGAAAACCGAAGTCTGAAATAAGCATGTAGAAAGCGTATGGCTTCCTTGTTTGGACGAGGGTTCAATCCCCTCCAGCTCCACAAAAAATATCAAAAAAGGCTTAGTTGCGTTGTGCAACTAAGCCTCTTTTCTTGTATGGATGTAAGATTACTCGGTCTCTGTTGCAACAGAACCACTATAAAAGTTAGTTACATAACTTACAGGCTTACCTTCTGGTATGCCAGTCGTTCGTCTCCAGATAGCAAATATATTATTCCGCAGTAAGTGAAACCATGCTTCAGCAGGTTGTGCTGCATGAT
>JAGCWG010000271.1 GCA_017961965.1 Bacteroidaceae bacterium
CACGAATAAAATGTTGTAAGACACAGTAGAATTGATAGAAATTTAAGTTTCATATTTATTGATTTTTTCTGAGATTATAAAATATCGTAGTAGCATATTTATACTCGCCGAATTCTGAAGCATCAGCAGAGTATAAAATATTATCTTTTTCATCTATGCCCAAACCCCATTTCATTAGAAATGAGTATTTTGTGGTCTGAGGATAATTCACCTCACGTTTTCCTGCTACTAAACCTTGTCTGATAGCCGTATCATAGTCTTTCACCTCTAAGTATGAATGACGTAACTCATCTTTTGAATTATATATCTCTAAATTAGCCCAAACCTCAGGTTCTTCTTCTCTCAATCCATCATCTTCGCTGGTGATACGATGATGCTCCATTGGAGGAAGCGGACGACTCATATGAGGTTCTCCGTCTCTTGTATCATTGGACTCGATAGCTTCAACTATTTCCCATACGTATTCATTACGAGTTACAATTGTATTTTCAGATAAACCATCTATAACCCAAACATGGCCATCATGATGTATCCTTTTACTCCAAAATAGAAACGATTCTGTATCTTCCGTTGCAAAAGAATATATCAGAACAGGAAGACCTTCTTTTAGGTTGTCAATAACTGTATTTGAGTTAAAATATGCTTTGTCACAAGTCAATCCATATTGCTTCAAGACTTTATTAAAATCCGTTTTCTCATCTTTTACATAACTTTCAGTATATGTGTAATGCATGCCCATTTTTTCACCCAGTTCAGCGATTAACTCAGCAACATATTGGCTTGAGTGTACACTTGTATCATCTTCGTCCTTTGCCATTTTATCCCATCGCATAGATGGATTACAAAACGTGCCTGGGATATATTTTGGATCCTCAGGGTAAATTCCTTCAAATTTTGCACCATGATTTAATCCCGCAGGAGTATTAAATTTATAATGAGCAAAATATAACCATTGTGCCATAGCAACTGAAGCACACCCTGCCTTTGGTTTATTTTGATATAAATAACCATTCTTTCCTCGTACGGACGGACAATATTCGTTAAATGGCTCATCTTGATGCCACTTTGTTTCCAGACGTTTGTTCACAAGTCCAGTTTTATTTTCAACTATTTGTGTATGTAATAAACGTTTACACAGATACTTACGTATAGTATAGCTTGAATTTATGGCTTTACGTCTTGAAGATTTTTTTAATGAATCAGTAGCAGAACAAACCTTTTCAGCATAAGCACATAAATACATTTGCTTCCAGAACTGGTAATCTTGATTCTTGACTAATTCATCATAAGAAACGCCACTTTTATTCTTCCTTAGTTCGATTAAGTTGCTTGCAATATTTTGAATCCATAGTTTTGAACCAGTTATCTGTGATTCATAGTTGAAAGAACCAGTTGGAGAGCTAACTAATACAGGAGTCACTCGCATATCAGCTGAAAATAACTTCCAGCCTTCTACATAATTGACCGCATACATAATAGTATCACTATCAAATGTAATTGGCTCAATATTAACAATTGATGTTGAGTCAAGAAAACCTGCTGCATATGCCGCAGTTTTCATATCCACGTTAAAATCATAGCATTTTGATTCGTCGTATTGTCCATGATTTTCGTTTGGGGTTACATCATCAAGCATATCACTTTGTTCACATGCAGAAAAAACTGCGAAAACACAACAAGTAAGTAAGAATGTTTTAAAACTCATTTTTTTTGTTTTTTTGAGCTCTGATTTGCAGAGCAAGTGGATAAATTTAGTTAGTAATCGTCTTTGACTGTTTCTTGATCAGAGAGACAGAGAAAGAGCAAAGAGGCAAGAGTGATCACTTCTTGCTTATTTATTCTCCAAAAAGAAGACAAACATATTATGTCATCTTCGCCAGAACCAATTTTAGAGATATAAGTCTTGTTTATCTCAACACTCAGATTAAAGGAGATGAGTGTCAAGTCTCTTTGTGGTTTTATTTCAGAAAAGTTGTACAAAGTAAGATAAATATATTCAAATATGCAAATTTATTGCAACATATTCATCTTACAATAGTGTTTTCTTAGCAATAATGATAATATTCTCTATTTGAGTACACACAGATAGACAAAAAAATGGTCTACCCCGTTGCTCACGCAAAAGAATAGCCACAACACAAACACAAAATAAAACACGACATAATCTACAATTAGTGAACTACTAAAAAATAGTTCTTGCAGATAATTTCCTATTATCATATAAGTGAATGGATAAACTGTAGTTTATCCCACACTTATCTCTAATGCTAATTACTGAATACCTGCATCGCGGAGGTGTACCTGCCACTTCCATGCAGATGCAAGAATCTCGTCAAGCGGAGTGTCTGCTGACCAGCCAAGTTCCTTGTTTGCCTTGTCAACATTTCCCCAGATTGCTTCGATGTCGCCCTCACGACGTGGAGCATATTCCCAAGGAAGCTTAACACCTGTTGCACGCTCGAATCCTTCTACGATTTCGAGTGTTGAATAACCATGACCTGTACCGATGTTGAATATCTCAACTGGTTCTGTATCCTGGTCAAGTACACGTGTCATTGCCTTTACGTGTGCCTTTGCAAGGTCAACTACATAGATGTAGTCGCGGATACAAGTCTTGTCTGGTGTGTTGTAGTCATTACCAAATATCTTCAACTGCTTACGGATACCGATGGCAGTCTGAGTAACGAATGGTATGAGGTTCATTGGTACTCCGTTAGGAAGTTCACCGATGAGTGCAGTTGGATGTGCACCTATTGGGTTGAAGTAACGGAGAATGACACTCTTGATTGGTGCTCCAGAGTGGATATAATCCTGAATGATCTCTTCGTTAATCTGCTTAGTGTTTCCGTATGGTGAGAGTGCCTTCTGAATTGGAGCGTTCTCTGTTACAGGGAGATTCTCCTTAGTTGGCTGACCATATACGGTGCAAGAAGAAGAGAAGATGATTCCCTTTGTACCATACTTAGCCATAAGCTCAAGCACGTTCATAAGGGAATTGAGATTATTTCTATAATATAGAAGAGGCTTTTCAACAGACTCGCCAACTGCCTTGGATGCTGCGAAGTGAATTACACCCTTGATTGGATATTTTGCAAATACTGCTTCTACCTTATCAAAATCGTTGAGGTCAACCTGCTCGAATGCTGGACGAATGCCTGTAATCTTCTCTATACCGTCAAGTACATTGACATTAGAGTTTGAGAGGTTGTCTATAATTACTACGTCGTATCCTGCTTCCTGAAGTTCTACTGTAGTGTGTGAACCGATAAAACCAGTTCCACCCGTTACAAGAATAGTCTCTTTCATATATTAATGTCTGTTTGCATTTTTAAGTATGCAAATTTACGGACTATTTTTCGATATCAAAACAAAATCCCAAATATATTTATCCTCCGACAAGTTTTTTGTTCAATTTCATGCCCCGAAACAACAAAAAAAGCGAGTTCTTGATAAGAACACGCCCATAATGACTGACTATAATACCCATAACTTAATTAGGTGTGCAAAATTATTTTTATAATGATTGTATTGATTAATGATGTAGGTTCAGCACATAAAATAAATGAGTGTAGTGACTCCTACTCGATTGTTTTTAGGCGTTGAAGATGCGCAGTAGGCGGTACAAGGATTGTATAAATAATTTTGCACACCACTTATATGCCTAAATGCGTGCTTTCAGTTCTTCATGAAGCATGTCCATAATATAAACGGCCCCCTGATAGTACAAGCCTGTGGTATCACGCTCAACTTTCTCGAATGTATGTGAGCCATAAATAATATCCATAGCTTGAGTCATCGTTATATTTTGTTCCTCCATTAGCATATTGACAAGTTCATTTGTCAAACATTCTATCTGGAATTGTTTGCTTTGTGCGTCTTGTGTTGTCATAATGTTACTGCTCTATCTTATTAAGTAAACTTATTGCACGTTCTGTACCAAAAAAATATTGGAAAGTTGGTCGGATGAATGATAGTTGGCGAATCAGTTCGTCCATTTGAATATATTGCAATTGGAAACGACTAATTTGTAATCCGACTCTGTCATCTGCTATTGGTCCATACACTATATCGTAATTATGTGCCTGCTCATGAGATTTGTTCTTACGGTTTTGCATAATGAATTCTGCCCATTCCTGAGAATAGCCTTCAAATACTTTGACTTTTAAATCTGATGAAACGGTTTTATACATAATGTTTTCATCAAATTCATAGGTCGTAATTGTGGCTTCACCAGATTCTTCTCTGTCCACTGTACGCTCAGCCATCATCTGTGCTTGGTGTAAATCTGGGCTTAGGTAGAAACCTTGACCAAAATCCTTACCACGACGTCCTCTTTTTAGGTCAATCGTGTCAATACTCATGTTTGAACCGTGATATAGTTTCATAGTACTAATGTGCCTCCGTGGCGATTGCAGATAATTGCTATGTCTTCAATAGCATCTTCTATTGACAATGTATGTTCCACCTTGTAATGCTTGGTCAGGAAGTCCAACCCGTTGTATGTGCGAAGATACTGGTATGCCTTGGCGTTAGTCAGTGAGAATCTATGTGCAAATGCGCCTATCACGCAAACCAGATATTCGATTGTATTTCGTTGTTCTTTTGACATATTCAACTATCTTTAAAAACAGTCACGGGCAGGGCATTACCCTGCCCGTGGCATTGGTTGTTATTATTGATTAAGACGATTATTCTGCTGAATAGTCAATCTTGCTCATACGTACGTAAGTTGCATAGCGGTGCTGTGCAGCCTTCTTAGCAGCATCGAAGAGCTCCTGTGCCTCTGCTGGCTTAACCTTCTTGAGTGAGAGGTAACGAACCTCACCATCAAGGAATGCCTGGAAGTTATCCCAGTTAGGCTCCTTTGAGTCGAGCTGGAATGGGTTCTTGCCCTGCTCTGCGAGACGTGGGTCGAAGCGCCAGAGGTGCCAGTAACCACACTCAACAGCCTTAGCTTCCTCAGCCTGGCTCTTACCCATACCACCCTTAGCCTTAAGACCGTGGTTGATACATGGAGCGTAAGCGATTACGAGTGATGGACCTGGATAAGCCTCTGCCTCGCGGATAGCCTTGAGACACTGTGCGTTGTCTGCTCCCATTGCAACCTGAGCAACGTAAACGTAGCCGTAAGTTGACTGCATGAGACCGAGATCCTTCTTTGTGATGCGCTTACCACCTGCAGCGAACTGAGCGATAGCACCGATTGGAGTAGCCTTAGATGACTGACCACCTGTGTTAGAGTAAACCTCAGTATCGATAACGAAGATGTTGATGTCCTCACCTGATGCGAGAGCGTGGTCAAGACCGCCGTAACCGATATCGTAAGAAGCACCGTCACCACCGATGATCCACTGTGAACGCTTAACGAGGTAGTGTGAAAGCTCAGAGAGCTGCTTGCAAGTTGGGCAACCAGCCTCACGACCTGCCTGGATAGCTGGAGCGAGCTTAGCAGCAGCAGCCTTTGAAGCCTCTGCATTGTCCTTGCCTGCAATCCACTCCTCAGCAGCTGCCTTGAACTCAGCTGGAGTGTCATCCTTAGCGATAAGCTCCTGAAGGAGAGTTACGATACGAGCACGCATCTTCTTGTTTGCGATAGTCATACCGAGACCGAACTCACAGAAGTCCTCGAAGAGTGAGTTAGCCCATGCTGGACCCTGACCCTTCTCGTTCTTTGTATATGGAGTTGATGGGATAGAACCTGAGTAGATAGAAGAACATCCTGTAGCGTTAGCAACCATCTCACGGTCACCGAAGAGCTGAGAGATGAGCTTAACGTATGGAGTCTCACCACAACCAGAACATGCACCTGAGAACTCGAAGAGTGGAGTTGCGAACTGGCTGAGACGTGGGTTAGACTTGAAGTCGATGAGATCCTGCTTTGACTTAACGTTCTTAACGCAGTAGTCCCAGTTAGCAGCCTCACCAAGCTGTCCCTCGAGTGGAACCATCTTGAGAGCCTTCTCGCCCTTAGTACCAAGACATACGTCAACACAGTTACCACAACCGAGACAGTCCATAACGCCTACCTGGATGCGGAACTGCATACCCTTGAGCTGTGCTGGAGCCTTGATTTCGATCTTGTCTGCGTTGAGACCTGCAGCTTCCTTCTCATCCATAGCGAATGGACGGATACAAGCGTGAGGACAAACGAATGCACACTTGTTACACTGGCAACATG
>JAGCWG010000272.1 GCA_017961965.1 Bacteroidaceae bacterium
AGGCTGTACGCTTAACAACATACGCTTGAAGACCGAGAGGGTCTTGGTTTATATCAATAAGTTCTCTGTTTCTAAGCAGATTGCGTGCAGTCTCATTGATATCATTCATATTACATCCAATAAGCAGAGGGCTTGACATAATACACCACATTCCGAAGTGAGTAATATCCTCCTGAGTAGTCATTCCTCTACCAACCTCAAGCATGTCCATGTCGTTGTAATGTCCGTCATAGCAATAGGCAGAAAGATAAAGGTTCTCCTCAATGATACTCTTGACAGAACTCCACCAAGGACCGATGTCACCAGTTGTGCGCCAGCTACAGGCAATGTCATGAGCCCAGTTACCAGGATAAGCCCATCGACAGATATTAAGGCGGACATCCGAACGACCAGTCTTCACGATTGCATTGTGAATAGCCTCATAACGAGCCTTCTCATCCAATTTAAGGCGATCTGAATTATGAATAGGATCACCTCCACAGAAATCCACCTTGATAAAATCAAAGCCACATTCATTAAAATAGAACTCAGCATCCTGCTCGTCATGCTTATATAGTCCTACATTAACGCTAAGCACATCGTTGTTATGGTAGTTGCCACAAGTGTTTGCACCAGCATCACTATAGATTCCTGCCTTAAGGCCTTTTGAGTGTATATAATCAGCCACGACCTTCAAGCCATTTGGGAAACGCTGCGGATGAATGATAAGCTTACCATCCTCCGTTCGACCGCCAAAGAAGCCATCGTCAATATTGATGTACTTATAACCAACGTTGAAGAATCCTTTACTGACCATGGCGTCAGCCTGTCCCTTGATAATGTTTTCGCTGATATTAACTCCAAATGTGTTCCATGAACTCCATCCCATTGTAGGCGGCTCAAATTTAGGCTGTGCTGAACACAAAGCACCGTAAAGCATAAATGCGATTAAGATAGTTTTTTTCATAATAGTTAAAATAGTTATATAAAATGGATTCAACCCTCGCAGCCCCAGTTGAGCACTTGCAAAAGTTGAAAGGAGATTTTTCCATAGTATATATACCATCAATGCGTAGGTGAGTAAAATCACCTACGCTATATGATAGTACAGTAATGTATTCCTTCAATTACCAGAGGGAGCCGAAGTCACCGCTACCGCGCTCACGTGACTCCATCTCTACGGTTTCGTCAGCTACATCAACATCTCCGGTATTCTGTGTACCAGTAAATGGAGATGTCTCACACAAAGTCGAAACGACTTCAAATGACTCGACCTTAACATTAGGAACAATATAACACTTTTTCATATATATAGAATTATTTATTTACTTTACTACTACTTTCTTACCGTTCACAACGTAAACGCCAGGATTAACATCCTTAGTCACAGTACCATTCACCTTACCATTGAAGAGTACAGCACCATTGACAGAAGCTATTACAACATTTGTATCTGATGCAACAACATTGATTGCACCATTCTCTGCCTTGACAGCAAAGATAGCTTCAGGAGCATCAACACCAGTTGCTATGTCATCTGAAACAAAACGGAACTTAGCCTCTGCTGCACCATTTGAATTATTGCAAACGAAGTAACCAGAGAATGGCTTGAACGTAGCACCATTTACTCGCATAAGTTTATTTGAAGCATAACCATAGATAGTACGATCATTACCATTATTAGTTACAGTAATATATGTACCAGACATGGTCCATCCGTCAACAAAATCATCATTTATGTCTGATGTCTCCTTTATTACTACATTTGAAGCCACGATAGGCTGATTGTCAGCACCATCCTTCTTCTGAGCAACAAATGGAGTGTTAGCAGCAATAACATTAGCCTCTGTTGCATCATCTGCCTCAGTGAGATTAGTCAAGAGGATTGACTCACCACTAAATCCACTGAACACAGCCTTCTTCACATTTTCGTTCTTATAATCAAATGGAAGTACAAGACCTACAAGATTTGCACCTATAGAATAATCTACAGTAACATCCTCTGCTGTAAACTCATAAGGATTAGAGAATGACACTCCAGACTGACGAACCAAGTTGAGGTTTGCGCAAGAGCGGACGCCATTTTTCATTGTAACGATATTGTTACCTGTAGCAGTCACACCTTCTGGCAAGAACAAGAGACAGTTTGCGTTGATTGCAGACATATCAATGTCGCCTAAGTCGTTAATATCGAATGTACTATTTGACAAATCGATGTAGCTAAGACCATGCTGACCAGCAACATTTGACAAAAACTCTACAAACTTTTCCTTTTCTATAACCTGTGATTCAGAAGAGCTATATCCGTAAGTATCGGCACTCTTTGCAATCTGCACATAGTTTTCGAGGACAGGAATGTCAGTACGTGTTAACTTCAATGCAACATCTCTCTTGAGATAGCTATCTGGTGCAGTTCCGACTTCATCCCATTCTACAAGATTATTGTCGTTGTTCACCAAATCATCATTTTTCGTTACAACAGTAATTTTTGCACCTGTTGGAAGAGCACCCTCATTAATTGAAGTAATATAATAAGGTAAATCTATTTCATTATTATTAGTAAGTTTTGGCAATGCAACAACATTCACAGCCTTTCCGTCAGCTCCCTTTGTGCAAAGAATACTATTATTTTCGATTGCTTCAGTTGTGTAGAACTTATTATTTACATCAACATTAAATAGGTTAACAACCGAATTTGTAAACGGTGGTAATACTGTAACGTCTGAGTTAATATTTACAATTTGAACTTTACCATTTCCATCAAGAAGATCTGTTGGATAAGTATGCTCATTAATCACAAATTCATTAGTACAATTGACTAATTCCATTGGATATGAAGAGAAATTATTATCGCCAAGATCAACTTCAGTAACTGGATAATATTTGCCATCTTCCTTTAAGAACATCAACTCATCCTCATACTTACCTGAATAAATTGGAGTGCCATTAGCATCTTCTGTTGCATCTTCAATCTC
>JAGCWG010000273.1 GCA_017961965.1 Bacteroidaceae bacterium
AATACGAGGGTCTGCTGTCTCCTTAAGATATGATATCAATGGATAAGCAGCGCAGTGATTTTTTGCGCCAAGCCCATTGAAAGCATCATACCAAGGATTATATTGTCCTTCTGCATTTTGATATACATCCCATGTTACGTCACCACTAAAGAACGTATTCTGTGCAACAAGAGACTTAACCTTAGCTGTGTTTTCTGCAACATTTACACCTCCGTCGATAAGACGGAAAAGCATACGACGACGGAGTGCATTAGCAAAGCCCTTCCACTGAGCAACATTTTTGTTAAGCATTGGATCAGTAACAGACATTGCACTTGCAGTAGTAAGTTTTGCTTCAGCTGCATCCATTTCTGCGAGAACACCCTCATAGACATCCTTACCAGAATCCCACTTAGGTGTTGGATTTGAAGCACCCTTAATAGCCTCTGAATATGGAGCATAATCAAGGTTATCTACAACAAGCTGGAATGCGTATGCACGGAGTACAGTACATGCGAAAATGTCAGCCTCATTGTCTGTACGACTGAGAATGTCGTCAATATCAGACAATGCACCAGCATAGAGGTTTGCATAGCAACGATTAAACAAATCCTTACCTTCGTTCAGGTTAAGTTCTGCAATATCATTATACTGGTTTGCCGTAGGCATCTGTTCAAAATACTGTACGAAAAAACCGGCATAGTTAAACATTTGATCGCCAACGCAGTCAGCTATAAAATTTTCTGCTGATGGAAAAACAAGGTCTGTTGTCACAGAACTACTATTAGGATGATTTGTATCATCATTGATGTCCAAACTACATCCTGTAAGCAACAGCATGCTTGACAAAGCTATTGATATAATCTTTTTCATATTTTTCTTTGCTTCTTTTAGAATTTAACTTGGACGTTGAATCCGAATTTACGAGAACTTGGATTTGCGCTATACTCACCGAAGTTACCTTGAAGGTCATTACCAAATGTGGTAAGCTCTGGGTCAATGTATGTGTTGCTCTTTGGAGTCCAGATAAAGAGGTTGCTTCCGAAAGCAGAAACATGAACCTCAGAGAGGAATGTTTGAGCAAGCCACTTCTTTGGAAGAGACCATGCGATAGAAACGCTACGGAGCTTAAGATATGTCTTATCTACAAGGTCACCAGCATCCATGTCTATTCCACCATTATTCCAATAGTTATAAATGTTCTTTTGAGTGAGAGCTGTTGTATTTTCTGCATAAACAACGTTTCCGTTAGCATCTGTACCTGCCTCAACAACAGAGTTTGGAACTATCCAAGGATTACGATGGTTGTAAGCAGTCTCTATTGAGTTTCCTGTGAAGTTAGAGATGTTACGCGTACGAGAGAACATCAAGCCACCTTTACGATAATCAAAGTCGGCGCTGAATGTAATATCCTTGTATCTAACAGAAGTACCGAAGCCAAGTGCATATTTGTGGTTCATTGAACCAATCTCTACCACATCATCTGTTGTGACAGGAAGACCATCACCATTTACAATAACCTTGCCATCATCTGTCTTCTTGCTTGTATAAGCCTTGTAGATACCGAGTTCCTTACCTTGGATAGCCCAAAGGCCAGTACCACCTTGGAAACCATAGATCTGTGATTCTCCACCAAGTTCTTCAGGAAGAGCGAGGACAAGACTCTTGTTCTTTGTGAAGTTAACTCTTACATCCCACTGGAAGATGTTGCCAATCTTAATAGGTGTACCGCTAACAAGAAGCTCGATACCACGATTACGAATCTTACCAAGATTCATATTCATACGAGTATATCCACTTGCTGGGTCAAGTTCAAGGTCGTAGAACTGTTTATCTGTAATACGATTGTAGTAAGCGAAATCAAAACTGAGTCTGTTGTCAAGGAACGCCATATTCAGACCAATTTCAGACTCTGTTGTCATTTCTGGAGAGAGTTCATTACTTCCCAATGTATTTCCTCTTGTATAGGCATTTGTACCAGTTTTAGTGAATGGGAAATTGGATGTACCCCATCCGCTTGAAGTAGCAGTACCTTGAGAATATGTAGAATTAACCTTATAAACAGGAATATCATTACCTGTCTTACCCCATGCCAAACGAAGCTTTCCAAAAGAAACATACCTCGTAATCTCAGGAGTAAAGAGTTCTGAGAATATAAAAGAACCTGTGATACCAGGATAGAAGAAAGAGCGATTTTGTTCTGGAAGTGTAGATGACCAGTCATTACGAGCAGTCATTGTAATGTATGCCATATCCTTCCAACTTACTTCTGCCTGTCCATAGATACCATATATACGGCGAAGAGATAGATACTGTTCAACAGATGGAATCTCAGAAGAATTAGAGAGATTATACCATGTTGGTATTGTTAGGTTTGTTACTTCTGCATAAACGTATGAATTTCTACGTTCATTACCGTTGAAACCAGCAATTGCATTTACATTCCAATCATCACTAACCTTTTGGTTGTACGTAATCATGAAGTCTTGATCGATTTCGCGACGACGTTGAGTCTGCTGACTGATAGAACCTGTTGAACCTTCAAATGTTGATGAACCATCAAGGTAAGTACCTTTGAATAGTGACACCATATTTGGAGATCCAAAGTCATAGTGTCCAACAGATGTATCTATACCAATACGATATGTTGCCTTGAAATACTTTAAGAAATCATAGTCCAACTGGAATTTTCCATAGAAACGCTCAGTTTCCTTCTTGTTCTCGTAGTTTTCAAGAATATAATATGGATTAGTGATACCATAAGGTGTGTAATAGTAACCCGGAGTGTTAAAAATATTGTTTAAATCCTTAAGTTCTGCAATACTGATATCACGAGGAGTCTGCATGATGGCATTATACATAGAGCTACTCTTCTGACCAGTAGTCACAAAACTATTCTTCTGGAAACCATAGTTGAGAGATGTACTAATTGTAAGATTCTTAACCTTATGACTGCCGCGTGCACTGAATGTGTATTTCTTGTAGCTATCAGCATTTGTTGGAATGATACCATCCTCATTGACCTGAGAGAAAGAAACGAAATAAGTGCTACGGTTGTCATCAGATGCGCCATTAAGACTCAAGCTGTTCTGATATTTAAAACCAGCATCAAAGAAGTCACGAATATTGTTCTTCATAGGAACATAAGACTTGATTTGCTGAGAATTGTCATATTTGGAACCATACTTCAATGTAGAACCATCGAAAGCAGGACCCCATGAACCATTCTCGTCATCAGTCTTGTCTCCATACCATCCCATACCCCAATCGTTTTGCATTTGAGGAATGCGAAGAAGAGTTTCCCAAGTACAACCGCCATTATATTCTATACCCAAACCTTTCTGTGGTTTTTTACCAGACTTAGTTGTAATCATCACAACACCATTGGCTGCACGGCTACCATAAAGAGCAGTTGCTGCGGCACCCTTAAGGAATGTCATAGACTCGACATCATCTGGGTTAACAGCAGAAGCACCATTACCAAAGTCGTATCCATTATTGAGACCATTGTTGCTATATGAAGCGTTGTTTTGCAAAGGTACACCATCTATGACATACAATGGCTGGTTATCACCTGTGAGTGAAGAGTAACCACGGATAACGACAGAAGTAGATGCACCCGGATCCGATGACGATGTGGAAATCTGCACACCAGCAATCTTACCTGCAAGACCAGAAACGATATCATTATTACGAGTTGCCGTTATTTCCTCTGCTTTCACTTGAGTTGCAGAATAACCAAGAGCTTTTACACTACGTTTAACACCCATGGCAGTAACGATAACATCGCTAATAGTCTTTGAGTCACTTTCAAGGAACACTTTGACATTGGGTTTAATAGCAACTTCCTTAGTTGTCATACCGATGTATGAAACAACAATTGTTTTTGCAGAATTTGGAACATCATTCAAAGTAAACTTACCATCCAAATTGGTTGCGGCACCAAGGGTAGTGCCTTTCACTTTAACTGAGGCTCCAACTACAGGTTCGCCTGTTTCAGCTTCGATGACAGTACCTGTCACTTTTTGCTGTGCGAACGCCATACTAACTGTGAATGCACAGATAGTAAGGAACGACCATAATCTTTTTCCCATTCTTTTAATTAAAATTAGTTATTAATAATATATATCCTGTAATAGTTAAAATGTCTGTTGCGATGTTTTGCCATAACAATAGTTAGTTGTTCTTGAAAAAATGTAGGACACAATAATAATAATTCGTAATGAATGATAAGTTTTGTCGTGTATTTGTGTTCATTTTATCAAAAATCGTGTGCAAACATAAATAAATTTTAACACACTGCAATGTTTTTTTGTGAAAAAATACATTTTTTAAGCCAAAAAAGCATTGAAATCATATAAAACTATCATCTTTCTGACAAATTTTGTTAAAATATTTATTTTTGTTACGATTTGAAAGAAAAAACTATCTTTTGGATATTTTTGGACAAAAAACAACTTGCATGTGGATAAAAAAGGATATATTTGCACAGAATATGAAAAAGGATATAGAAACTTTGCTTATAAAAAGTCACAAGTATCGTGACCCTGATTATTCCGCAACACGTCTTGCGGAGGATTTGGGTGTTGAAAACTATAAGCTTTCAAGAATCCTGAAGACAGAATATGGTAGCTCATATTCCGACATAGTCCTTTCGCTCCGTGTGGCTGATGCCAAGCGTCATCTTGTCAATCCTAATAAGGCTGACATGACGGTGGATGAGATAGGCGTCCTCGTAGGGTTCAAAAATCGTGTATCATTTTTCCTTGCTTTCCGCAAGTTCACTGGAGAGACACCAGAGGAATATAGGAAAGGGAAGACACCCTCTCAACCTACCAAGAGGTGATGAGATTGAGGAGTGACAGAATAACGACACGAACAACGCTTCTGTTATGTCACCCATTCTGGGTTCTTCGGATGATGTGATACCGACAAAACAGGGGTTCCGCTATGCTCCACTCCCTGCCTGTAATATCACCAGCCTTTCAGGCTTCTACAACCCAATCGTACAGAACTTAAAAACTTACGAACTCAAAAACTTAAAAAAATGAATATACGAAATTACATTATGGCATCATTACTCGGTATGGGAGTTGCCAATGGCGTTGCCCAGACAGACAACTTCAAGTATTCGGATGAGCGTTTTGCAGATTTGCAGATGCTTCGTTACAAGGTACATGGTTTCGAAGACCTTACCTTAAAGCAGAAAACATTCATCTACTACCTTCAGGAGGCTGCCCTCTGGGGACGTGACATCCTGTTTGACCAGAATGGTCTTTACAACATCGGTATTAGGAGTGTTCTTGAGGATGTTTATACATCAACAAAGGTGGATAGGAAGTCTAACGAGTTTCTCGCTATGGAGACATACCTCAAGCGTGTGTGGTTCTCCAACGGCATACACCATCATTACGGATGTGAGAAGTTCGTGCCTGGCTTTACTGAGCCTTGGTTCAGAAAACAGGTTGAAAGCGCAAATGTAAGTGTGAGTGCAAAGAATCTTGATGATATATGTAAAGCAATATTCAAGGAGGACTTCCTTACTAAGCGTGTTAACCTTGCTGAAGGCGTTGACCTTATAAAGACTTCAGCATGTAATTACTATCAGGGAGTGACTCAGGAAGAAGCTGAGGAATTCTATGGTAAGCAGAAGGCAGAGGGCGATGCTCAACACCCAGTTATGTATGGTATGAACAGCACTCTTGTCAAGAAGAATGGCAAGATATTCGAGGATAAGTGGAAAGTTGGCGGTAAGTATGGTAAATATATCGATAAAATCGTGGAAAACCTTAAGCTTGCCCGTCCTTATGCTGAGGATGACCTCCAGAAGCAGGTTATTGACACGCTCATGGAATATTACACAAGTGGCGATCTCAAAACGTTCGATGAATACAGCATACTTTGGGTTAGGAATACTGAGCCTCTCGTTGATTTTGTCAACGGTTTCATCGAGTGCTATGGCGACCCCCTCGGATTGAAGTGCTCTTGGGAGAGTATCGTGAACTTTAAGGACCTCGAGGCTACGAAACGAACGGAGACTTTGAGTGCAAACGCTCAGTGGTTCGAAGACCACAGTCCTGTTGATGCACGTTTCAAGAAGGAAAAGGTGAAGGGCATAACAGCCAAGGTCATCAATGCTGCAATCCTTGGTGGTGACCTCTATCCTTCAACTGCCATCGGTATTAATCTTCCTAACTCTGACTGGGTTCGCAAGGAGCACGGCTCTAAGAGCGTAACCATCGGTAATCTTACTGATGCTTACAATAAGGCAGCCAAGGGTAATGGTATGACTGATGAATTCGTGTATTCTGCCGTTGAAAAGGAGTTGATTGATAAATATGGTGATGTGTGTGATGATCTCCATACTGACCTTCATGAGTGTCTTGGCCACGGAAGTGGAAAACTGCTCGATGGAGTCGATGGTGACAGCCTCAAGGCATACGGTTCAACGATAGAGGAAGCTCGTGCCGACCTCTTTGCTCTATATTATCTCCCAGATGCTAAGCTCGTGGAGCTTGGACTTACTCCAAATGCGGAGGCTTACAAGGCTTCATACTATGCTCAGATGATGAATGGTCTCATGACTCAGCTTGTACGTATCAATCTGGGTAATAACATCGAGGAGGCACACATGCGTAACAGGGCACTCATTGCTCGTTGGGCTTTGGAGCATGGTAAGAATGATAATGTCGTTGAAATGGTGAAGAAGAATGGCAAAACATTCGTTAAAATCAACGATTATGTTCGTCTCCGTGATTTGTTCGGTGAACTCCTTGCGGAAATCCAGCGCATAAAGAGTACTGGTGACTACGAGGGTGCAAAGAACCTTGTTGAAACTTACGGTGTAAAGATTGACCCTGAGCTTCACAAGGAAGTGATCGACAGATACGCAAAGCTCAATATAGCTCCTTACAAGGGAGTCATCAATCCTGTATATGAAGCCGTACGTAATGACAAAGGCGAAATCATCGATGTAAAGGTTACTTACACCGAAGGTTATGCAGAGCAGATGCTTCGCTATTCTTCCAAGTATTCTGTTAAGTAAACATCGTTGAAATTATTTCGACCTGTACGGTTGTAGTTTTGCACAAAGGTGCATATTAAAAAAACAGTCAAGAACTTTTCTCACTGACCAGCGGGAAGTAAACAGAACAAAAACAAGAAAAAACATGTTTTTTTTGATTTTATTTGGTTTTTACCATGTTTTTTTAACT
>JAGCWG010000274.1 GCA_017961965.1 Bacteroidaceae bacterium
GATTGTCGAACTTAGTGTGGTCATTGCCAACGAATCCATGCATACCCTGACCAATCATGCGGAGACCCTTCTGTAGCATCTCCTCAAATGAGCGACCGATAGACATGATTTCGCCGACAGACTTCATTGACGAACCGATCTTACGACTTACACCAGCAAACTTGGTAAGGTCCCAACGAGGAATCTTACAAATCATGTAGTCAAGTTCTGGTGCCTTGTATGCAGAGTTTGGTGTTCCCATCTCACCAATCTGGTCGAGTGTATATCCGAGTGCAATCTTGGCAGCCACGAATGCAAGAGGATAACCTGTTGCCTTAGATGCAAGAGCAGACGAGCGTGAAAGACGAGCATTGATCTCGATGATGCGGTAGTCGTTAGTCTCAGCATTGAAAGCATACTGGATGTTACACTCACCTACTATATTAAGATGACGAACACACTTTACAGCAATATCCTGAAGCATCTTTACCTGTTCATCACGGAGAGAACAAGTTGGCGCAACAACGATAGATTCACCTGTGTGGATGCCCAGTGGGTCGAAGTTCTCCATTGAAGCAACCGTGAAGCAATGGTCGTTGGCATCACGAATAACCTCAAACTCAATTTCCTTCCATCCCTTGAGACTCTCCTCAACGAGTACCTGTGGAGCGAATGTGAAGGCAGATTCAGCAATCTCGATGAATGTCTTCTCATCAGGACAAACACCTGAACCAAGACCACCAAGGGCGTAAGCAGAGCGAATCATGATAGGGAAACCAATCTTTCGTGCAGCAGCGAGAGCCTCGTCCATTGTCTCACAAGCCTGTGAAACAGGTACCTTGAGGTCAATCTTATTCAACTCCTTGACGAACAGGTCGCGGTCCTCAGTATTCATGATGGCTTCAACAGAAGTGCCAAGCACCTCCACGCCATACTCCTTGAGCACACCAGTACGGTAAAGTTCCGTACCACAGTTGAGAGCTGTCTGTCCACCAAATGCAAGGAGGATACCGTCAGGATGCTCCTTCTTGATAATCTCAGTTACAAAAAAAGTATTGACAGGCAAGAAATAGACCTTGTCCGCAATACCTTCACTTGTCTGGATGGTAGCCACGTTAGGATTGATGAGTACAGAACGGATCCCCTCTTCACGAAGTGCTTTGAGCGCTTGTGAACCAGAGTAGTCGAACTCACCAGCCTGTCCGATTTTTAGTGCGCCCGAACCGAGTACGAGCACCTTCTTCAATTGAGTCTTCATAAGATATATGTATTATTATTGTTCTGTCCGTTTTATTTCGATGGCAAATTTAGTTAAAAATCTCGAAATATTTATCAGCTATCTCCAAAAAGATAAAGATTTTTTATGCTTACAGTCATCATTTTCTCAGAATGTATTTTATTTGTCATGCTGCACCGTTACACTTAATTAATATGTTAAGATATAAAATAATTGTTGCGTTTTTCGCATAAAGTATATTTGTTTGGGGGCGAATGATTAAAAAAACTTAAAAAAGAATATTTTCTTGCTCATTATATTTGCAAGTTATGCTTAAATGCTGTACATTTGCAATGTGTTTTTCATAGTATTAGATTTAAGGTTAACAAAAGGCGGGGTACGGCGGTACCCCTTTTTTATTTTAAACACTTTTCTTCATCTTATCTCAAAGAATTTGATGAATAATCAGAATATACCTTGAATTTTGCAAGTTTTTATATACCTTTGCAGTCCTAAACTGAATATATAATGCAACTAAGTATATTGATTCCAACGCATAATTATAATGCTTATCCACTTGTTAGTAATCTTCATGAACAAGCGGAGGCACTGGGAATCCACTACGAGATAATACTCGTGGAGGACGGCAGTCACGATCCTGTGACTATGATTGCTAACCTAAAGGTGAAGGATTTTAGTAATTGTAAATATGTGCGCCAAGAGGGTATTGGTATGGCACAGACTCGAAACAGAATGGCTGAAATGGCAGAAGGTGAATGGCTTTTGTTCATAGATTCGGATGCTAAGGTGTGCAGCGGTGATTTCATTAAACGGTATTTGGATTCAATGGATAAATCTGAGGTTGTCATTGGCGGGCTTGTCACGCCTGATCTCCATCTCAATCCAGAGGTGTCACTTCGTTACAAATATGAGACGGAGGCGGACAAGCATCGAAATGTGGAAGAACGCAATGCTAATCCTTATATGCAATTTACCGCTTTCAATATGTTGATGCGCAGAACCACATTTCTTTCTATTCTTTTTGACAAGGATTGTCATGAGTATGGATATGAGGATGCCCTTTTTGGCGTTGAACTCAAAAAGCGAGGAATAAGTGTTCTTCACATTGACAATCCTCTTATTCACGCAGGTATAGATACCAATGATGTTTTTCTTCGAAAGACAGAGACAAGCTTACGCACACTCAAAGGTCTTAAAGGTAGGATGCTCGGCAATAGCAGGATTGAAGATGCACATGCCCGTCTTCAATCATACCACCTTCTTTGGGCAATGCGTCTTTTCCACAAGTGTTTTTCCGGTATGATAAAGAATAACCTGCTCGGAAGCAATCCTTCCTTATTATGGTTCTCTGTGTATAAACTTGGCTACTACTCTTGCTTATAGACAACGGTTAATGCCATTTCCATGTAACAATCTTGTCACTTTTTGACATTGATGCAGGATTTGCCTTGGAGCACTTTCATGGCACAGATAGTGTATTTCGTGTTTTGTACGATTTTATGACTGAATAGTTTTTGACTATTGTAACAGTTATCTATCACATATTTTATGTTTAGAATTGGCACTTTGGACAAAAAGTACCAAATTGAGCTGCGTTTTGGTAAGTATTGAAGGAAATGCTCGTCTTAATCCTACACATAAAGATATGTATCTAAATAGTTGCCATTGTTAAGTGCTTAATGCGGAATTTGTAATTGTTGTTTATTAGGTAGTTATATTGCTGCCGTTCATTACATATACGATAGGATAAGCCATAAATAAAGTTTTATGCGATTCTTGCCGAAATATTTGATGCTTTTTCTGAATATGGACAAATATATATGGATTCCGTGTCCCAAAAATATTGTATCAACATTGTTGAGACAAGAAAAATGTATCAAATAGAAAAAATAGGACGTTTTTGCATCGAAAATACAAGTGAGAAATGTAAAAAACATATATTTTTGCAATGTTCAAAAAAATAATAGTAGCTTTTTCTTAGTTCATCCCTTTCCTT
This sequence comes from Bacteroidaceae bacterium, assembly GCA_017961965.1. The sequence goes on from JAGCWG010000274.1 coordinate 3,213, forward strand.
TCTAATGTTCGTTACTTTCTAAAGATTTAGCTTCCAAAATTCAATTCTGAAGAGTCAGTAAAACAATTTAGGAAATAAGAGATTGCCACTCATCGGAGTGGCAACTTTTTTTGTGCTTACTGTCTCTTTGTCAGAAATTCTTTTGTATCTTTGCAGTAAAAAAATGATTATATGAATTTTGCAACTATAATAATTGTAATAGCAATCGCAGTGTGCGTGGTTATCGCTTTACGCACACTTAATAACAATGGTGGTCACACTTGCAGTGGCTGCAAAGGATGTGATGGCTGCAAAAATTGCGAGTTGAGGAAGAGCAAGTAAAAGCAAGTGTGCTTCAAACAGCCTGTTTCTCTTTGTGATTAATTTGGCGTTCATACTAAATCCGTCTTATAAGTTGATATGCCAACCACATAGCACAGATTTCATAATTTTTTTTCGTAATGAAATAAGCTTCCTTATTATTCATTTCTAACTCATAATTCCTCATTAGTTTCGTTTTGTCCTATCCTTGTGCCATTTTACATATAGTCTCGAAATACGTATTTGGTGAATCGCTCTCGCGAGCCCCAATTTTTTTTATCACGATAAAAAAATTTTTTGATCGCGATAAAGTTAAAATTGGTTCTTTGGGAAAGGTGTGAGGATTTAGCCAAAAATCATCTCTGTCGTAAATGCCTTGTTTCGTTTTGTCCTATTCTTGCCAAAGTCCCCTTCATCTTTACCATCCCTTGTGCTTAGCGTCTGCTGATTCAGCGTCTTTCGTCGCCCCAAGGTGGAGGGCATGGTTATATCCTCACTGTGAGGACTAAGGTATTACTAATTACCCATTACTAATTACTCATTACTAATTA
>JAGCWG010000275.1 GCA_017961965.1 Bacteroidaceae bacterium
ATCAATTATCAATTGAAATCCGGATGGCCGCCCCGTTACTTCCCTGCGGTCAGTGAGATCGCTTCGCTAAGTTCGGGGGTCGGGGGGCCCTTACAGCATCATAACTATTCGAGTGCCCTCGTCTGCCTGTTCTGCATATATTCGGCAACCCTTGTTTCCAGAATATTCATCATGCTCGCGTACCATCTGTTTAAGCAACAGATATTGTGAACCATGAAGCACTCCTGTTATGCCGTCATACTTGACATTGTCCGCATAGAAGAGGTTTGAGAGTTCTTCCTTGGAATATTCAAGCCTTGAATCCGTGAATGCAAACATAATGAATTTTTCTGACTTGGCAAAACTTAACGTCAAAACACCACTTGATTCATCCTCAAATGACCCAGAAAGAAGGGTGTCTATCATGTAATTTGCAATAATCCTATCTGTCATGAGCGTCAAACCCGTCTCCTGTTCTTCCACCTCAAGAGTAATTGGCAGGTAAAGTTTCTTGTTACGCTTGTCAAACGTACGCTTGGCATAACGTACAAGGTCGCCGACGTTTATCTTCTCTCGCTTGAACACTCGCCTCTGCAACTGGCGTGAAGCACCACTGCAAAGGAGTGAGAACACCTCCTTATAGTATGTGGTAATCTCGGCAAGGTCTTTGAGACGTGCTTCGTCAGGTTCTTTAAGAGCCGATTCTGCTATCTGCTTTATTCGACCAGGATAGTACATCGTCTCATGCTTGATGGTAGAGAGGTAATTGTCAAGCACCATGTTGTGAATGTGCATCTGGTTGTCCTCATGCTTTGTCCTGCGCATCTCGTCAAGCCTAAGCTCAAGCTCAGCCTTCTGTTCGTCCACACGTGTACTACAGAAGTACGAATGAATGGCATAGAAGTTTGCTATAAGCTGAAGAGTGAGTTCATCATTCTTTGAGATATGAGCATCATGAAGCATCATACCAATGGCTCCGATACATTTCTTCTCACCCTCCGTATTCACGATAAGAGGAAAGGCTATGAATCGTTCATGTTCGTTGCTCAGATGTTCTTGACGCTTGTAACAGATATTTATGAACGGTTCAAGCATCACACGGCACTCTGTGTTGCCCTCATAGCTGAACAATAGTTGTCCGTCAACCGAATTGACATCCACACATGCTATGCCTATTGCATCCACGTTCCTTATTTCATTTATACCCTTGTACAATATGCTCTTCTGTTCCTCATACTTTGTAGAGAATAGCTTGTGCGCAAATCTGAGCAACTGTCGCATATTGAAGATATACAACATATTGTGTCGGTAATATAGTAGAGCATAGACAAACAGGAGTATAAATACGAACACCATGATTATGGTCATGGTCACCTGCTTATTCACGGTTGACTCCTGCATGGAGTTGCAATAGTCTTCAAGTGTGCGGTCATCCGATAGTTGCTTGTACAGACGGGTGAATATCTCCTTGTTGTATTGGTACAGATGTCGCCTGTTGAGCGATAACGCCGCAATAGCCACCTCATTACGTATATCTATTATGACCGTATAGTTTGTCTCAAAGCCCTGTTTCTCTAAGGTCAATTCATTCATCGTCTCGCCATCAAGGTACATGAGCATGGACGAGTCGGCATGGTTCATAAGATGATACCTATTGAGATGAGTGATAGCCGTATCTGCAAAGGCTACTGCACGTTCAAAGTCCCTGTTCATGTTACAGTTGTAGAGGCTGTCATAATATTGCTCGGCAAGTCTCAGTTCCTCATCATGAACATTATTTCCTGCATATACGCCCCCAGAGAAAAATACCATCAGCAAGGCTAAGGTTGCCCTAAGAACTCCCTTAGGCAAGCGGAAATAGAAACGGCTGCCCTCACCCAACTTGCTTTCAACACCAAAGGCACATACATCGAATATGGCATTGGTCTTGCGATATTTCTCTATGATGCCACGACAATTCATGAGACCAAAGCCGAAGCCCTTGTTCTTGCGAATCTCGCCACTCGCATCCTCATTTACTCCTATCTTGCTGGAGTCATACACCTTGTTGTTGTTAAGCGTATCGACATCTGCCTGTGAGAGTCCGTTGCCTGAATCCTTGACGCTTATCTCCACATAGTCGTCCTCAACCTCTGCACTTACCTTCACCACACCGCCCTCAGGAGTATATTTACGTGCATTGTCCATAAGGGTGTTCATCATAAAGAGCGTGAGGGCATGGTCAGCTTTTACCACGGCTTCGGATGTCTGTGGAATGTCAAGTGTGATTTTTTTTGCGTCAAACATAGTTCGTCCCTTGGCAAGAGTATCGAACAAAGGCTGGAGTGCAAAGTTCTCGATATTGAGTGTGACTGCACCTTGACGTATCTTGACCCAGTGACCGAGAACTTCGTTGAAGGCGTCTATCTTCTCTACCAATTCCTTGATATATACAAGTCTCTCGTTCACCTCGTCCCTATCCTTGTCAATATCTACCATCTTGAGTCTCTCTACCTCCCTTAATGCACGGTCAAGGAATGGGGTAATGCCATTAACAATGCTTACGCTTGTCTCCTTGTCTATATATTGACGTTTGTTGTCCTCTATCCTGCGTTCGTGAACGTATCTCTCGCTATCCACACGTTCGCTTTCCTCATTCATCACTACCACTACCCTTCCGTTGTCCATTATCCAACCATAGAGAACCTGAAGAACGGTAAGCAGTTCACGATCAAACTTGTCAAGCCTATTGACGTTATATGTTGTCCAGTCGCCCTTGACAGCAGGGAAGAGAGCCTTGACAGCATCGTCAGAAGCCTCATGTATGGCACTCGCCACATCTTCTTCGTCCATAGCCTCAGATGGCATGGCAGATGTCATGGCTGTACACAACTCAATAAGTCTTGACAACTTATCCGACTTCTCTACACTACGTACTGAAATCTTCCTGCTGACAAATACCATGAGCCAGATGATGACCACGCATATCACTACAACAGAGCCGAACAACACGTTGAGTATCCTGTCCTCATGCTCAAGCCTTTCCTGTCGTTCCTGAAGACTAAGATCTTGACGTGTGGCATCAAGTATGTCGAAGTAGATGTTATGGTTATAATCTGAAGCATCCTTCATTCCGAGTGCACCATACACAATACTCAGTTCCTCACGTATAGAGGCAAACCAGTTAGGTATGGTATAAACATCGGGATCGTTGATGAGTATCATCTCCTTCGACACCTCGTTTCTGTCCGTCATGTCGTACATGTAGAATTTCTCATTATCACTCTTAAAGCCAAAGTAGTCGTTCAGTCATTGTATGGCACGATTGAGTGTATCAAGAGCCTCATAGTTATTTCCCTTGAGCGAAAGGGTGTCGGCTATCTTCACAAGTTCTGTTGACTCGTAATAGAGATTGCCATATCTACGCCAATGATTCAGGTCATGGCTACGGAACATCTCCGAAATTATGACGCTGTCGTTTCCAAGCTCCTTAAACCATTTTTCGTATTCCGCCTTTGCTTGTATCGTCTTGTCATCATAGCGAAGGTTATTGTAGTGTGACGTAAGACTGAGATGATACCAACAGTTGGTAATCTTCCAGATAAGTCTCTGGTGGTCATTCATCACATCCTCATCCTCCTTCACCCTCTCCATACGTATGTCGGCATCTGTACGGTATTCATAAAACTCCTTGTTTGCGCCTATAAACTGACACAGCTTCATGAAACGAACATCAGCAAGCATGAGATAAAGCGCATTATTGGTTGATGACTTGACATCATTAAGTATGATTCTTGCAGAATCAAAGTCCATCTGCATTATCTTGGCGTGAGCAATATTGCAAAGAGCCTCCATCCTTCCGTCATGATAACCATTGCTCATGGCAAGGGCTTTTTTTGCAAGTGTCTCCGATTCACGAGCTGACACATAGAGCACCTTGCACGACTGGACATTGAGCGAATCCACCACGTCCCTCGTGTGTTTGTCAGCATTATGACTGCACGAAAGTGCAAGCATCATTACTGACACCATCAACACTATGTAAGTAAGCCGTTTCAAAATTTCTTCTTGGTATAGTATGCAAATGTAACAAGAATTGTTCATTTTTCATTCTTAAATTTCAAAAAATAAAGTCAAAAGCACATTTTTTCGATTATTATGCGTAAATTTGTATCGAAATAAAGGTAAACATCCATTCAACATCAGAAAATGAACCATAAGTATTATAGACAGATTATTGACTTGCTTGCCTTACGGCCAGAGGGATTGAAGGTAAGTGCAA
>JAGCWG010000276.1 GCA_017961965.1 Bacteroidaceae bacterium
AGCCGGTACTAAGCATTCGCCTTTGCCGCTGCCCTCATGGGTCCATTCCTCCGGTGTCCGTCTGCCACATCTCAGCACCCGTAGCTCTCTGTAAAACTTCACTGCCGGTCTACTACTCCCAATCAACGGTTTTCTCTATTATTTCAGCATTTGCTATTGCTTCTGCTGCAGCAAGACGATAAGCAACGATAAGACCGCTCGTACCAAGTTTGACTCCTCCAAAGTAGCGCACAACAATGATGAGGATGTTAGTCAACTCATTTGAGTTAATCTGTCCAAGGATAGGCTTTCCCGCAGTACCTGAAGGCTCACCATTGTCGTTGACACGGAAATCAAGACGTTCAGCACCAAGCATGTAGGCATAACACACGTGACGAGCATCATAATATTTCTTCTGATACTCTGCTACATGCTGTTTTACTTCTTCTACATTGGTTACAGGAATAGCAAAAGCGAGAAACTTACTACGTTTCTCGCTATACTGACCTTCTGCTAATGTGCTTATTGTCTTGTACGAATCCATTCTATATTTTATGATAGTTTGTGGATAACAAGTCCTGACCTAAGCTTTGGCTCAAACCATGTAGCCTTTGGAGGCATGATGTTTCCACTATCTGCTATTGTCATTATTTGTTCCATTGTGACAGGGTAAAGAGCGAGAGCAGTCCTCATCTCACCACTATCCACCCTACGCTTCAACTCGCCAAGACCTCTAAGTCCGCCAACAAAGTCAATACGCTTATCACGACGAAGGTCCTTGATACCGAGAATCTCGTCAAGTATAAGCTTGCTTGATATTGATACATCAAGTACTCCGATTGGGTCATTGGCATCGTATGTACCTTCCTTGGCTTTGAGACTGTACCATTCACCATCGAGGTAGAGGCTGAACTCGTGAAGCTGTTGTGCACGGTATTCCTCTGTTCCTTTGTTCTCTATGGTGAAGTTTTTCTTTAATGCATCGAGGAATTGAACGGATGTGAGTCCGTTAAGATCCTTGATTACTCGGTTGTAGTCGAGGATTGTCAACTGGCTTGCTGGGAAGCATACTGCCATGAAGTAGTTGTATTCCTCGTCACCCTTGTGGTTTGGGTTCTGCCTTGCCTTCTCTGCACCTACGAGTGCTGCTGCTGCTGAACGGTGATGACCATCAGCGATATATAGTGCTGGCATAGCTGCAAACTGTTTTGTGACTGTCTCAATGTCGGCATCTTCGGTTATGCACCATAACTGATGACGAAAGCCGTCGATAGGAGCAACGAAGTCGTACTCCGGTTGAGTCTTTGCATATTTGTTGATGAGTGCATCAAGCACCTTGTCATCAGGATAAGCAAAGAATACTGGCTCTATGTTGGCGTCATTCACTCTAACGTGTTTCATACGGTCTTCCTCTTTGTCTGCACGTGTAAGTTCGTGCTTCTTGATTACTCCGTTCTGATAGTCACCTGAGTATGCACCTACTACTATACCATACTGAGTCTTTTCCTTATTACCATTAGCAGGAAGACATGATGTCTGAGCATAGATATAGTATTGTTCCTTATCATCCTGAACAAGCCAGCCTTCTTTCTGGAACTTTGCGAATTGTTCTGCTGCACTGTCATACACGCGTGGGTCATATTCGCTTGTTCCTACTGGAAAATTGATTTCCGGCTTGATTATGTGGTAGAGTGATTTCTCGTTGTTGCCTGCTTCTGCACGTGCTTCTTCTGAATCAAGTACGTCGTATGGACGTGATTCTACCTGTTCTACAAGTGCCTTAGGAGGGCGTACTCCCCTGAATGGTTTTACGATTGCCATATATTACAATTAGGTTAGTTTGATGTACAGATACTTTGATTGATCTGTAAGTAAAAGGATTAGCTTGCATTATTCACGCTTCGCTTCATAATGCAAGAGTTAAGAGTTAAAAATTAAAAGTTAAAAATTGGATATTACTCATCTTCCATGTTAAATCTATAATGTCATATTTATGCGTTCCGATATTAACCGAAGGCATAAATCATAGATGGGGAATTTGAGTTTCTTTTCTGAAACTCCTAACTTTTCAACTAAACTTTTAACTGTTAACTTTTAATTGTTAACTCCTGTATGACTAATACAGGTGGGTTTGTGAAAAACATGAGGTTTCAGAGTGAGGTGTAGAAAAGTACACATCATTCCGAAACCTCATTATTATAGTACAAGTATTACTTGTTTACCTGGAACTTAGTGATTCCTTCCTTGATGTAGCCAACAATCTGGTTAGCTGCAGCAAGACCAGCATTTGTGTTTGCCTCTGCTGTCTGAGCACCCATCTTCTTAGGAGTAGAGAAGTAGCGTCCCTCGAACTGAGCGAACTCGTCATTAGCATCGGGCATGATGTCTGTGATGTACTTGAGGTCGGTACGCTCAGCAAGAAGCTCGATGAGTTCTGGCTCATTGATGACTTCCTTACGGGCTGTGTTGATAAGGATTGCACCCTTCTTCATTGTTGAGCAAAGAGCCTTGTTGATTGACTGCTTAGTCTCTGCTGTTGCAGGGATATGGAGTGATACGATGTCTGCACTCTTGAAGAGTTCTGCCTGTGAAGCACAAGCCTTAACACCAGCTGCCTCGATAACGTCTGCTGGGCAGAAAGCGTCGTAAGCACATACGTTCATACCGAATCCCTTTGCGATACGTGCTACGTTACGACCAACATTACCGAACGCAAGGATACCGAGTGTCTTACCCATAAGCTCAGAACCAGCCTTACCGTTGTAGAAATTACGTACAGCGAATACGAGGAGTCCGAGAACAAGCTCAGCTACAGCATTTGCATTCTGTCCAGGAGTGTTCATTACGACTACCTTGTGAGCAGTGGCAGCCTCAAGGTCAACATTATCGTAACCAGCACCTGCACGAACAACAATCTTGAGGTTCTTGGCAGCATCAAGCACTTCTGCGTCAATCTTGTCTGAACGGATGATGATTGCATCAACATCTGCTACGGCAGCAAGAAGCTGTGCTTTTTCTGTATATTTTTCAAGGAGAGCAAGTTCAAATCCTGCACCTTCGATGATTTCCTTAATTCCAGCAACTGCAGGAGCCGCAAAAGGCTTCTCTGTTGCAACTAAAACTTTAGCCATGTTTATTTGTCTTTATTTATATTTATCTATATGTGAAAATAAAGTGTAATCCTAAGCATTCTATTTTGCAATAGAAGACTTAGGACTACCATATTTTATCTGTCTATTAGTGAGCAGCCTCAAACTCCTGCATACAAGCGATAAGAGCCTTAACGCCTTCAACAGACATTGCGTTATAGCAAGATGCACGGAAACCACCAACATCGCGGTGACCCTTAACACCAACCA
>JAGCWG010000277.1 GCA_017961965.1 Bacteroidaceae bacterium
ACTGGTAAGCATCGCGGTACTCAACCTCAGCAAAGCGACGTGCGGTATTGCATACGTTGATGTACTGCTTCAGTGGCGAGTCCTTCTTCAACTCATATATTGTCTTGATGGTTATTCCACCCTCAAATCCTGTCTCACTGTAGCATCGAGTGATGAGTGCCTTATTAGAGTGTATGAGATGAATATCATCCTTAATATTGAGATGCTTGCTCATACAGTTAGTGACATGTCCGACATAGTCGCCCCATGTCTCATCGTCTATGACAAACACATTTTCGTCAGGATTAAGTTCGTTTGCAAGATATGATTTCTTGTTTTCGTTGACGTCAATGGTGTAAGCCTCCACCTTACTCTCTTCCACAGGACTCTCATGCTCCTCGTGTATGACATTCAAGTAGTCAATGAGAAGAGCCTTGCGCTCACTGAGATCGGCATCCACGCTGTTGCGGTCGTCTTCTGTGAGACCGAAAGCACGGTACTGACCAGGAGTGGTATCCTTTGTCGCCTTATAGAAACGTTGTGTGAGGTCAAAGAGTTCCTCATTGTCGTTGACAAACTGTGCCGTTTCAATGTTCAGCGGATGTTTCTTGCCATAGAGCCACACAGCATCTGGAAATGCGGTGTTGCGCTGAGTGTAAGTATGGTATATCTTGATGTCCTCCTCGTGCTCTGATACGATGGTTTTCATATCATAGTCGTTTGGATCATTCTTCATATTCTTCTGCTGAAGAAAGAGGTTAAGTCCTGCGGCATAGTAACGGCAAGCATTCTGGTATGTCTCCTCGATTTTTCCATAGGTGTCCTGATGGAAAGTCTTCATGTAAAAGTTCTTCAATCCCATAGTCCTGTGTTACTTTGCAAGGTTAAACAAATCTTCTGGCAACACGAAGTTGCGCAACTCACTGTCATAATATCCACCCATATTTCCTATGATATTGATAGCCCCATTCTGCATCTTGGCAAACAAGATGTTGTTGCCCGTCTCCATCATAGTAGCATAGAGCGCCTCGTTCTGCTCCGGTGTGATAGAGCCAAGAGTGTAAAGCTTGAGTATTGGCTTTTCATGTATCTCTGAATGTTGGGTAGGAACCCAACGGAGCACCATCACGGTATTGCGCTTACCAGTGTATAGTACGCAATAGAGTGGTTTGTCTGTTGCAAGAGGTGTCACAAGAGTCTCTTGGCAAACATTGTATGTCGTACCTGTCAATTCCTCAGGCAACTCCTCGCTTGTAATCTTTGTTCCATCAAGGAAACAGTCAAAGACGAATCCGTAGTCATCAATGATTGGCACGCTAATCTGTTCAAACTCGGCAAGACAGACCGTCTCTTGTCTGTACTGACCGTCCGACCACTGACTATCATAAGGCACATTTGAGAACTTGCACTTCAGCTTAAGGCTATCGACCTTTGTGAGGTAATCGATAGTAGCTTCCTTGGAAGCATATTCAGTAGTGCTGAACTCAGGAATCATGAGTTTGAGACCAATATGATACTTGAGCATAGGTTCATTCTCCGGCGTATATTCATAGTGGTAAGGGAGAAGTGCGAGAGGACTGACGTCAAAGCGCGTCTGTCGGAGCACCGTCCAACCTTCTTCGAGGCAAGCACACAAATAGAAGTGAAGGCTTTCGGCAGAGTCCTTCATTGCGTTCTTGATATTGTCAACATAGAAAAAGAATGGATAATGTTCAACTTCATTACTTCTCTTCTTTGGAACGCACATATCAATAGTGTCCTCCTTGATGAGTACACCGAAAGCGTTCAATGTGTTTTTTAATAAGCGTCCAAGTCCGTAGCCACTGATGGTCTTGGCTGTCTGAATCTGTCCATGTGCATCACACACCGATTTACTCTTGATTGGACTGAAGACATCAAGTGTGGTGCAGGCAGTGATGAATTGTTCTTCGTCTTTGGTTTGAGCCATAGATTTATAATCACTTATGGGTTTATTTCTGTCGGCAATGCCAACGAACCGGTTAATTCCGCTTGCAAATTTATAATTTTTAGTTAAAAAACGTATGATAATGTAAAAAAAATATCAAAAAAAGTACAATTTTAAGACCGTTTTGTATTAAAATATCATTTTTGTTTACTTTTATCGCATAAAAAAACATGTTCCTTGCTACATAGTTCTGTTTTTTTTGTACATTTGCACAGCGAACTTAAACAAACAACTGTGTACTAAAAATCACGAGTACTTCTAAGAATTATCCAAGGATAATACCAAGAAGCTCCAAAGTTCTAATAACCCAATGAAAACAAGAACTAAGTTTCAGATTACGGTGATAGCAATGCTCATAGAGACAGTTCTCCTTGCTGCAAAGCAACCGTTACTTTACAATATACAGAGCATCGCTCATTTTGACCAAGGACTGGCAACAACCATTGTCATCTACTATACATACCTGTATAAGATGGCAAAGGTCATCTGTTACCTTTTCTTCCTTATCTTTGTACTCCTGCTCGAAAAAGAATACAAGCATAAAATATTCGGCAAGTTCTTTATTGCGGATTTTGCCGTCTATGTACTGGATGCATCCATCCTGTACCTTCTTATGTTTGCGCCAGACCTCAGCAATAACGTGCGCCATTACACCGAAATCGTCATTGCTCTCATGTCGGCATTCACTTCTTTCTTTGCAGGAACATTCCTCTATCAGAAAATACGTTCAAAGGCATTCCGCAAGATAAGGACCGCCTACCGCCTCTATGCTCTTCGTTACATCCTCTACGTAGTTGTGCTCAGCATTGAGTTGATTCTGCACAACTTCAAGGGCATGGGTTACATGGAACTTGGCTCATACACATGGTGGGTAGTCCTCAGCTGGGCAATACGTATGCCTCTCCTCATCTACAGCCGCGTCGTCCTCTTCACAGGCGTGATGGACATGAAGACTGCCAAGGAGACGCATGAGGAGCATAAGGAAAACATGAAGCATCTACATCATCATCACCACAAACATCATCATAGCAAGGATGAGGCTGAGGAGCAGACGATGGATTCATAGTGACACTGGACGTGTCCATGATTTCAAATGTCAAATTTATCATGTATGCCTTCGGGACATGATCTAATCGTAGATATCAAATCACAAATAAATACACATCCAGCTTCCCTCCCTCTGGGGAGGGTCAGGGTGGGGCTTATATATGACTCATCTTACAGAACATGGAATAAAGCCTACGGCTGTACGTGAACTCGTATGGAAGCAGGTACAGAAACAGAGCGAGACATTCTCGCTCAGCGATATGGAGGAACAGTTACCAGACCTTGACCGTTCCTCTATTTTTCGTACCCTTCGCCTGTTTGCAGAGCACATGCTCCTTCATGTCATAGATGACGGCACAGGCATACATAAGTATTGCGTATGCAGATGTGAGAATGGCCAGCATCTCAATCATATTCATTTCACCTGTCTCCGCTGTGGACAGACCTATTGTTTCGAGGACTATCTCATCCCTGTTGTAGATATGCCCGAAGGTTTCGTTGCACAAGATACCGAATATATAGTAAAGGGTATATGCGCCAAGTGTGCGCAGAAAAAATAAGTAAGGATAGCAATATTTTTGTTTTTAGGTCATTAGTATATTGACGCGAAATCACACATTTTCTATTGATTGATAACATCAATCAATTAAGACATTCTCTATATTCTTCGTTTCCTTGCTGAAGTTCATACCTATGCGGATAATCTTCTGACCATTCAGTTCAAAAGGAAGAGTGTAATGTTTGTCTTCAATCTGTGCAAGGGCTTCCTCAGCCGTTCCGTCAAGTTTGAACTCCATAACATAGCAGAACTTAGGAGTCTGGAGCACAAGATCTATGCGACCTTCACTTGTCATGTATTCAGCCTGTACATACACACCTGCAAGTTTGCTGATAAGCCATACCACATTCTGATAATGATTCTCCAGGTCCTTAATCAGCATATATGGAGTGTCGGCAAAGAGTACCTTGAGACGCTTAACGAACTGTTCAACATTTCCAGCTTCAAGGTCTTCCACATAGTTCTGGATATCAAACAAAGACCTGTCCCTGTTTTTTGATGTGTACCAAGGAAGCAGGAACTTAGTAAAGCCCACTTCAACCTCTTCGTTTGGAAAACCAAGAGTGTATGTCTGAAATCTCTGATTATAGCTCTTTATGGTCAGGTAACCACTTTGGTAGATTACCGGTATTGGGTTCCTTGACGTAGAGTCGATACTGTTGAGCGTGTCAGCATCGACCTTTGCATGCTCCATATCGTTGAGGTTATACTCACCACTCTGGAGAAGTTCAACGAGATACGTAGGAGTACCAGTCTCGAACCAATAACTACCGAACTCCTTTTTCTTGAACGTATTGAGTACGCTGAACGGATTATACATCCCACATCCTCTTGGGTGGAAATGATAGCCGTCATACATCTGTCGCAACTTTTCTACAGTCTCCTCAAATGTCATGCCGTTGGCATCGGCAAGAACCTTGACATAATCCTTGAGAGTTATGGCAATGTCATCTTCCGTCATTCCGCAGATATTGTGGAACTCGTAATCCATGGAAATGTCCTCAAGGTTGTTAAGGTCGCTGAACACGCTAACCTTACCGAACTTGGTAACACCAGTAAGTAACGCAAACTTGATGCAAGCATCTTTACTCTTCAACGCGCCATAGAATCCTTTCAACGTACCACGGAACTCATCCTGTAACTCTTCGTTACCAATGGCCTGAAGCATCGGCTTGTCGTATTCATCCACAAGGATGACCACCCCCTGACCTGTCTTGTCGTATGCACGCTGGATGACACCTTCGAAACGAGTGCCAAATGATTTTTCATTAGCGTTCTTGCCATACAAGCTCTCTGCTTCCGAAAGGAACAAGTCAATCTTATCCTCCAGCTTCTCCTTGCAGTCATACTTCTCTGTGTTCAGGTCAAGATGCAGCACTGGATGTTTCGCCCAATCAATATCTGCCTTATCAGCAATGGCAAGACCATCGAACAACTCACGCTTGCCATCAAATATTGCATGGATGGTGGACATCAACAGAGACTTTCCGAAACGACGAGGTCGGGAGAGAAAATAATACCTTCCTCCCTTAATCAACTTATAGATAAGTTCCGTCTTATCAACATATAAGAAACCATCTTTACGAAGACTTTCAAAACTCTGTATGCCGATTGGCAATGTCCGTAGTTGTTCCATAATCCTTAAAGTTATGAATTTGCCACAAAGATACAACTTTTAAGTGAAACGTAGAAAGTGGAAAGTAGAAAAATCCATTTTATTATACAGTTCAAAGGGCAAAGGGACAAATACCAACAAGAACTCAAAAACTTACATCCAATACTTGGCTGGCTGCGACAAATGTTTACGTGGCTCTTATGCTCGATTTTTTATTGTACCACGTTGTGAAATAATTATCCCACGTTGTGGGATAATGCATTATTGTGAGCAAAAGTGAAAATTCTTTTAAGATCTGACGGTGCGATTATCTTGATTATCCCAAACTGGCATCTCCCCAATTCCAGATCAACACATATACTGTTAGTGAGCACCATGGCAACGAATAAAATTTAGGTTTTTCTTATCTACTTCTTAGGTTAACCATAGGTATCCCTTAGGTTTGCCTTCATTTCCCTTACAAAACGTAGGGACACATAAGGCACACCTAAGGGACACCTAAGAGGAACATTTCCGATTTATGACAAAAA
>JAGCWG010000278.1 GCA_017961965.1 Bacteroidaceae bacterium
GATAAGAACCACCTACATCCTTATACAACTGAGTGAGCTGAGTAATTGCAGGAGTATATTTTGCGCTGAGTTCTTTCTCATGTCCATCCTCAAGCTTACCAAATGCACGTTCACGAACCTTATCAAGAAGTTCCCAACCACGGTTTTCATTACCGAGGATGAACTCACACTCTGCAAGGTCGATATAAACATTTGCAAGACGCTTCCAGTAGAGGTTTGTTGGCTGGTGTACACCACCACCCCAGCCACCGCCCCACTGGCATGCGCTGGCATTACGCCAAAGCTTAAGCGACCAGATAGAAGGTGCTTTCTCAACAGCTCCATTATGGAAGAATGACTTATCCTCAGAACCATCATTAGGAACTTTCTCTGCAAGATAAGGATTTACGCCATAGCAGTAGTCAGACTTTGTGCCAGGAAGTTCATCAATCTTAGTGATAGGACCTGTACAAGCTGAACCATCACGACGCTTATCACCTTCCTCGTATGAAGCGTACCACTCCCATGAGAGGAAGAGAGAACCCCATCCTCCATTACCTGGACATGCACAATAGAACTTTGTGAACATACGGGAAGTCTCATTCTCCCATGTATTCTTAAAGTCTGGCTGGTCAAGAACTACACCCCAGATAGCTTCCTTGCTCCAAACGCTTGCCATATCCCAAAGAGTTGTGAATGATGGATTCAACTCATACACACCACTATTGATTACTTGGTCAAAACAATCCTTAGCCTTCTGGATGTATTCCTTAACCTCTGGTTTTGTCATGTCATCACCACCAAGACGATAAGCAAGCCACATATATGAGTCGCCAAGATATGTAAGAGCCATACCCTTAGTCACACGACCAAATTCACCATTGTAAGGTTTCCAATCAAGATCCTTGGCAGCTGCTTCAAAGAGGTTGATGACCTCCATCCACATTGACTTGTCATCTGCAGGCTGAGCCTTCTCCTTTGTATTAGTATAGTTATCATTTGGATCCAATACTGGAACTCTACGGAAAGTAGTAGTAAGCCAGTGATAGAAGAATCCCTTTACAGCATTAGCCTCTGCAATAACTTCCTTAGTCACCTGTGGATACACCTTGCTATCTGGATTGTTCATTGCATCAATCAACTTGTTTGCACGATATATAGCTACGTATGCATGCTTCCATCCATTAAGAAGTTCGCCACTTGATGGATTCCAGTTCTGCTGCAACCAATCCTTATCCCAACCAGTTGCCTGAGTATCAAGCGTTGGGTGACAACCTGTGAAAAGGTTTGGTTTAAATCCCCAATCGCCATCACCACCTTGTTCACCATAAGGAACTATCAACTTATAGACGCCTGTCATACCCTTAAGGGCATTCTCGTCTGACAAATATGCGAAGTCATCTGAAACCTGTCCAGGTTGATCCACTTCGAGGAATGCAGTATCATCGCACGAAGTCATTGTACCAAGTGCAAGAACCCCACATCCAAGTATTGAAATATATTTAGCAATATTTTTCATGTTACAATTCTTTTTTGAATATTAGTTTATTAGAAGTTCACACTAAGACCAGCCATAAATGTACGTGGCATTGGATAACGTCCTGTGTCGAATCCAGAATAAAGTACAGAACCCTGTCCTACTTCTGGGTCACCATACTTAGTGTATGGGCTAATAACAAAGAGGTTAGATGCTGCTACATATACACGAGCACTTTCAACTCCAAGATTCTTAACAAATGCCTGATTGCAAGTATAACCAACCTGAAGATTGCTCAGGCGGAGGAAGTTACCGTTCTTGATCCATGCATCACTTGCACGCATATTGTAGTTCTGGTCGATAGCACAAAGACGAGGAAGTGTAGCACCTGGATTAACAACCTTTCCATCCTCTATGTGAGCGACATTGTCATAGCTATCCTTAAGGATGTTAGGGAAAGTCTGGTCATCACCCATGTGTACAGTGCTAAGACGCATTGCAGAATAAGAGTAGATATCCTGTCCAAGTACGCCATTGAGATAAGCACTGAAATCCCAGTTCTTGTAGTTTGCACCAAGAGTAATACCAAATGTGAATGATGGAATACCGTTACCAAGAACCTCACGGTCAGACTCATCAAGAACCTTATCGCCATTCAAGTCTTTGAACTTGAAGTCACCGACATGTACCTCATTGAAGTTTGCCTTTGGCTTACCAGAATCATCTTTATCCCAATAATCCTTGTATGCCTTAAGTTCATCCTCGTTCTGGATGATTCCATCTGTACGATAGCCATAGAAAGAACCGACAGCAGTACCCTTAGCAGAGTAAGAGTGGTCACCCCAGTGCCATCCGTTTGGATCACCAACGGCACCGACATTAGAACCATCGATAGTGTTCCACTTACCGTTACCACCCTCTGTATTTGTCATCATCAATGGGTCGTCAAGTTCGATCACCTCGTTTGTAAGTGTTGAAGCATTGATTCCTGCACTTATTGTAAGATCCCTATTGATACGCTTCTTATAATTTACAGCAATTTCAAGACCTTGGTTACGGATATAACCCTTGTTTGTATATACACTTGGGACACCAAGAGATGGATTTGGCTCATAATCTACAAGAAGGTCTCTTGTGTTACGAACAAAGTAATCCATTGTAACATTCAAGTCACCATTAAGAAGACCTAAGTCAATACCAACATTGTACTGCTCATTTGGCTCCCACTTAAGGTCCATATCAACTTCTGGAGAATAAATACCGTCTGCACGATTCATATTAGTTCCCAATCCCATCACACCATTCTCTGGATAATATGGGTAATAAACACCAACCTTCCATGATGGAATAGCTGCACCATTGCGGATACCTGCATTACCTGTAAGACCCCAGCCGAGGCGGAGCTTAAGATTGCTGATTGCATCAACATCACGAAGGAATGGCTCTTCTTTGATACGCCATGCAAATGCTGCAGATGGGAAGTAACCGAACTTGTTGTTAGGACCAAACTTAGAAGAACCATCAGCACGCATAGTTCCAGTCAAGATATAACGATCCATAAATGAGTAAACAACACGACCGAAGTAAGACCTGCTCTTTTCCTCAACATTCAAAGCACCACTTGATGCATCTCTCTGTGAAGCAAAAGACATGTCGAAAATATTCTCGCTGAGGAAGCCCTTACCGCCAGCACCTACCCACTGACCATAGTATTTGCTTGATTCTGTACCAACCATTGCTGTTACATTGTGCAAATCATCTGAGTAATTGTAAGTAAGGAATGTTTCCCAACTCATTCTATAGCTTGTTGAATGGTTAAGGCCTTTTGAGTATTCATTATCAAAATACTTGCCATATTCCATATCTGTCAACGTACCATTCACATAGTTATAACGTGAATAGCCACCCTCTGAACGCTTATTATTTGTTCCATAGTAGTTAATAGAACCAATAGTCTTGAGAGAAAGACCCTTGAAGAATGTAATCTCAGCGAATGCGCTTACCATAGCACGATTGAAACGATTAGTCATGGCAGCAGCACTTTCCTTCTGAGAAGCGTATGGGTTAGAGAGGATTCTTGTGTTACCTTCCCAGTCGTCACTTGAAACGAACATCTGACCAGCGCCATAAGATCCATCAGGATTCTCTACATTTACATGCTGAACAGCATTACCAACCTTGTTATCCAAAACATAATCAAGTGTTGGAGCCCAGAAAGCGAAGTCACGAAGTGAAGATGTATTACCATTATTACCAACACCAATGTTAGAACCGTTTGATGTACGATGAACAAAGTTCATGTCTGCACCGACCTTCAAATATTTTGTTGGAGTAGATGTAACATTAGTTCTAACAGTAAGACGCTGCATCTGAGAACCGACAACAATACCCTTAGCATTAAGATAGCTTATTGACATTCCATAAGTTGACTTATCTGTACCACCTGTTGCAGAAAGACCATACTGCTGACGAATAGCTGTCTGTGTCATCTGATCCTGCCAATCGATGTAATTGCGCTGTCCATTGTACTGCTCGTTCCAAAGTGCATTATAAACGCCTGCGCCCTGATTCTTACGAGCTTCACGAACAGAAGCTGCATAATCCTCTATGCCAAGTGTCTCAAGCTTGTAAGGAAGAGTCTGAATACCGAAATCAGCTGTGAGACTAACACGAGTCTGTCCCTTAGCACCATGCTTTGTAGTGATCATGATAACACCATTAGCACCCTCAGAACCATAGATAGCTGTTGCAGATGCATCCTTGAGGACTTCCAAAGATTCAATGTCACCAGGGTTAATAAAGTTAGCATTTGTTCCAACCTTTACTCCATCAACTACATAAAGTGGGTCAGCAGTACCATTGATAGTACCGATGCCACGAATACGTATAGCAGCGTTAGCATCAGGAGAACCATCCTGCATACTAACGATTACACCTGCAGCTGCACCCTGAAGAGCCTGACCAATGTTCACAGGAACCTTCTTCATCATCTGTTCACGGTCAACCGAAACGATAGAACCTGTCACATCGCTCTTCTTCATCGTACCATAACCAACGACAACAACGTCGCCAAGGATTTCAGCATCCTCTTTAAGTTTAACAATAACACTACTTGCAATTGGTCTAACCTGCTGAGTAGTAAAACCAATGTAAGATACAACAAGTGTCGCATTGTTTGGAACTGTAATTGTAAAGTTACCATTGATGTCCGCAACAACACCATTACTTGTTGAACCTTTCTCAACAATTGCAGCGCCTACCAGCGGTTCACCGTCGGCATCAGCAATTACTCTACCCTTGATGGTTCGAGTTTGTGCTATGGCAGACGAAACAACCATCATACAAACCGCCATCAGAAACAAAATCTTTGTTTTCATAATTTGGATTCTTGAGTTAGTTAGTTAATTAATAATTAATTTGTTTAACACTGTTTTTTGCTTATCTCATTTTAAGGAATCAAGTAACAATAGGTTTGCATCTACCATAGGGAATAAACACGTTTAATAGGGAATAAACATGTTGTTTTGCAAACTACGGAATCTGTTCTTCCATGTTATTAGTCGGACGGTAGTGTTGATCATTGCATAGAGTGCTTTCATAACTACCAAACAGGGCGGTTTCATACAGGCTAAATCATGTGAATAATTCAATACATCTTTTCAATACATTAAATATCCATTTGATTAGTTTAGGTTTGTTCTGTTTTTCCCATGCAAGCCACATTGTGACAAACATGCCGACTGGATTACTTAATTTTTCTTAAATGTTCATGGCAAAAGTACGGCAAATAAACATTTTGCATTTGCTTTTTTGTTACTTTTTATAGCACGCTTTGTTACATCACGCCCAAAAAGAGCACAAATGTAACAAAAACATATTAACATTCGCTATGATTGTATTTTTGACACTAACGTTAAAAGGAGTTAAAATCTGCGTTTCTCAGCCAACATAATTTAGGTTTTTCTTATCTACTTCTTAGGTTAACCATAGGTATCCCTTAGGTTTGCCTTCATTTCCCTTACAAAACGTAGGGACACATAAGGCACACCTAAGGGACACCTAAGAGGAACATTTCCGATTTATGACAAAAA
>JAGCWG010000279.1 GCA_017961965.1 Bacteroidaceae bacterium
AGATGCTGCTGCGATGTCTTGTGTGCAACTGCCGCAGTCGTGCGACTTCAGACATCCTATATGCTCGTCGCTTTCGGCAAAACTGTTGAACCATTTCTCTGTGACATCCATTCCGCCAACGGTAGTGCCTGAGATAAGAGCCACTTTCTTGCCATCAAGTCCAAAGACACCTGCTTGTGTCAGAGCCTGGCGTACAGCAATGGCACCCATGAGTGTGGTACGACTCCATGCTTCGCCTTTGTCAAGGTCAAGCATGGACATCATCTCTTCGTTCGAGAGTTTCACCTCTCCCACGGGTAATTCAGAATGCTCTGACTGGAGATAATGCATGGTTCCTATCCCCGACTTCTTTTGACGAAGTGAGGTGAGAACAGAAGTTATGTCATTACCTATGGCACAAACTATTCCAAGACCAGTTATTGCTATGCTCATGTTGTAATGTTTATGAGGTTGGATAGGCTACAGTTTATCCGAAAACGTTGTCTGTTTACTTTGTCCTGTTCTTATGAACGTATTCTGCAATTGTAGCTACACTCTTGAAGATGTCCTTTCCCTCTGCAGGATTAGCAAGACGAATACCATACTCCTTCTCAAGAAGTACGATTAGCTCGAGTGCATCAATAGAGTCAAGTCCGAGACCAGTACCGAAAAGTGGTGCGTCTGTCTCTATATCCTCTGGTGTCATCTCCTCAAGATTGAGGACATCAATTATCTGTTTCTTTAATGTCAATATTAGTTCTTCCATTGTTTATGGTATATTATATATACTTTATTTCTGCTTCAAAATTCATGTCATCTTTATAATCCACCCAACCATAGATTATATGGTGGATATCCTGTTCGCAAAAACAGGTAACGGCTATTGATTCCATCAATGGCCATTCTTTCCTGTCTATGATATATAAGGATGTTTCGCCTTTTAGTCCGTTTCGTATAGCTATCTCGCCAGTCATAATGTTTGGGAGAGTATATACAAATACGGATGGACTCGGAAGGTTCATCATCTCAGAATGATGTTGCCTGTCTGAGACAATGGATGATGTACGATTGAACAGTACCAAAGATGTATGCTCTGCATCAATATCCTTTACCGTCTTTATCAGCAGTTCGGAAGCTACGAATGCAAGTCGTGCAAGACTGTCCATCTTGTAGAACTTAGGATAGTCGCCTACCTGTGACTTGTATATTTCCGTAAGCATTGCCTTGCCTGTATTCTCGGTTTTGAATACCTTGCCATCTATCTCGACCCTTTCTGGCGAAATTTTTATTATTGTATCTTGGTGCTTGATGTCACGATTGTAATCCGTTGCTGGCTGTTTCAATGACTTGCCTAACAGCAGAGAGGCATTACAGCCTCCAAAACCAGATATCATCTTGACAAAAGCCGTCTTATTCGTTGGATGTGACTCAGAGGTGATATCCATCTTGCCGCTTACACCAAGTTCTTCAAATCCTCGGTTGGCAGGTATGAAACCATCATTGATGCTACGCATGGATATTATTGTTTCCAATAATCCTGCAGCTCCCATGGTGTGTCCGAAATAGCCCTTGAGTGCAGACACAGGTACGTTGGATAGTTCTGCCCTTTGTATAGCCTTCGATTCCATCTGATCATTATACATGGTAGTTGTACCATGTACGCTAATCATTGCAAGCTCATTCCTGTCAACATCTGCAAGTATGGAATTCAATACGGCATACGCACCATCGCCCTTAGGTGAGGGAGAACTGATATGAAAAGCGTCGTTACGAACACTTCCCCTATATAGCGTCCAATCTGTGCATGAGTCTTTACCGAATATAATGGTAGCAGCAGCCTCGCCAAGGTTCAGTCCAAGTCTTTCTAAGTCGAAAGGACGGCATGGTTCGTCACTTACTGCCTTGAACGACTGAAAGCCACTCACTACGAAGGGTGACTGACAATCTGCACCTGTGACAATCGCGTAGTCATACAAGTCTGCATCTAAAAGGCGTAAAGCGAGAACTTGAGCTGCAGCACCAGAGATGCAGGCATTACACACCACTATTGGCATTGTCGTTACGCCTATGGTATCAGCAATCTTCTGTGCGGCAGATGATGGATATTCTCTTTCTTCGTCACATTCAGGATTATCAAGAAGTTCGATGTTTCCCTTTGTGGTACTTACGATAAGCACAACCCTGCTACTCGTAGTATCAATGCTTGTGCCAGCCAACGCATCGTTGACAGAATGTATGATGACAGACTCGAAACGGGTGTAACCATCCATCTTCATTGCCTCGTTCTGGGCATCGGTAAAAAGCGACGCACAGAATGGTTCTGGCAGTCCCCACTTTCCCTCATATCGTGTCAAAGCAGAACAACCAGACTTAACTGCCTGGTAGTTCTCCTCTGTTGTCATTCCGAGAGGTGATGTTATGTTGGTAGATAGAACCTTTATAGCCATCTTTCTTTCCACAGTCTATAGAACTCAGGATTATCCCAGAGCAACTGGTATTGCTGGTTCATAAATACCTGAATACTTCTTGCCGTCACGAATACCGTACCATCATCAGGATCGACGATCTCATAGTCGAAGATGACCTTGGCAGCCTCTGTTGGTACATACGTTATCCGCACTATAGGCTTCATACCGTATGTCAAGGGACGGCGATACTTGATGTTCAGTTCGACGATAGGTGCAAAGACCTTTTCGTCAATATAACGTTGATAGGCTAAGTCATACTTCTTGCCGAATGCCTCACGGGCATCCTCAAAATACAGAGGGTATGAACCATGCCATACCACATTCATTATATCAACCTCGCTGAAGCGAATCTCTATCTGTTTTTCTGCACAAAGTTGTTTCATCACTCTGCCTCCCTTACTGCTATTTTCATTTCAGATGTCACAAGTACCTTGTCGCCACATGTGACAACGGCATTTGCAAGAGTCATTCCGAACACTTCCTCCAAGACGTCCACTGTTGTTGTGATGGTATCTCCCACCTTTGGCAACTCGTTAACCTGTAGGTTGCGTATGGCACCGATGAATCCAAGTTGTATTCCCTTGAGCAGGATATACTTGTTCACGTACCCTATACGTGCAGCACATGTCTGTGCTATGTTCTCTATAAGACCAGATGCAGAGAAATACCCATTATCGACAAATAGATTGTCTGCTGGTATAGTCAGTTCCGTAACGGTACGTGTCATGTCAAATTTCACAAGCGTGCCTATCATCACAAAAGGCTCCTGCTGGGGCAGAAGCTCATGTACATCTATGCTACGTAGGAAACTCTCTGTAGGCTCTTTTGTATTCATTTATGTCCAGAAATCAAAAAAGTTATACCATTGCGCTGGATACATATCCAGCATCCTCTCCAGTTCGCGGACATAAGCCTTTGACAACTGGCTTATCTGTTCCTTACGCGCTGCACCCTTGTCATATTCAAGTTCTGTGACATAGGCTGTATAACCTGTAAGTGATGTCTTCATCACATTCACAGCAAGTACTGTAAGTCCCCTCATCGTTGCAACGCTGAAAGCTCCCTGTGAGAATTTAGCCTTTGCTCCAAGAAAATCAAGCTCAAGGTATTTTGGAGAACCGTTAATGCGGTCTGCAGGCATGCTTACTATTTCGCCATCATGAAGTGCCTTGTCTATAAGAAAAAGATGGCTCATATCTGACTTTATCGGTATCATAAAGATGTTCTTGTCACTGAACATCTTTTCGCGTCCACTCATCACTGATGCCTTCTCGCCATCAAAGACAAGAGCATTTATGGCTTTCGACTCCGTCTGGAACGAGTATCCCGCAATCTCATAGTTTCCAATATGCGAACTGAACATCAGGAAGCCATCAGGCTGCTGTGTGAGCTCATCAAATCGTTCCTTGCCTACAGCATCGACCCGGAACTTCTTGCCGGCATACATTGCAAACTAGTCAATGACGACCGTGCCGAAGATGCAATGATTGGTATAGGTCTTCCAAGCAGATTTTAATCTTCCGTATTTCCTTCTATGACGGAAATAATAGTATGCAGTATGGCGACTTGGATTAAGTATAAGACAGACGGGAATGACAAATATGGCAACAAATGTATAGAGAATACGTACATCCATTACTCTCAACATTCTGATAAGCCATCGATGCATCCAGCCATTACCGTATGTCGTACCTGCCCACTGTCTTTCCATCAATTATTTTACCTTTGTTTCTATGTAATCACAGAATTTAGTGAATGTATCAACACCAACCATTTCTTCTGGTTTGATCTTGAAACCGAAGTTCTTCTCTACAATGACTACAATATCTACAAAGTCAAGGCTGTCAATTCCCATATCTTCCTTTAACTTGGCATCTGGGAACACCTTGTCCTCTTCGATTTCGAGATCTTCAATCAAAAAATTCTTTACTTTTTCTTCTATTTCAGAACGATTCATATTGTTAAGTTATTTTATGACAACTGTTAATTTAATTTGGCAATTGAAGAAAATGCGGAATGTGTGTCGTACATATAACACATATTTAGCAGTTTAGCAACGTCAGGCATTATACATTACTACTAATTACCAATTATTCGGGTGCAAAGTTAGTCAAATTTTAGATAATATGCAAACACCCCTCTTCGTTCAACTTTAGCAAGTTCGCTTTCGCAGCATCAGTCTGAAGTCGTCGGAAAGATTCTTGCAATGTTATTTCTTCTTGCAAACAACGATACTGTGTCCCTGTCCGAGTCCATCATGTATTTCCTCTATGACAAGTCCTGCATCAGCGATGCACTTCTCAAGGTCCTCCGTATTGTACATCTTACTGTTTCCGTTAGCCATTGCTGTGAAGTATAATGATGTCATGGTGAGGCAGAATGCAGCTGGTTCGTAACGCTGACGATCCCATAGCGTCTCCATGATGAAAAGGCGTGTGTCATCAGTCATGGCATTGGCTGCACGAGTCAGGATACTCACAATCTCATCCATTGAGAAGCAATCAAGGAACTGTGACATCCATATTGTGTCAAGTCCTTCTTCTCTCTTTGGAAAGAGGCTGCTCTTGTCAAGAAGATTTATGGCATGCCCCTTTATGCGCTCTGCACCTTCTTTACCCTTTATGTTGTCCTCCATCATCTTTATCTGTTGAGGAAGGTCAAGGATGGTAACCTCAACATCTTTGTCGTAACCGACGCATTGCAAAGCCCATTTACCGGTATTGCCACCAACGTCATAGAGTGTGCGTGTGTGGTACTTGTCAAAGACGATTTCCAAAGCTTCGGGGAATGAGGAATCACTATAGAAGTGGTCGAAGCCAAGCCATGAATTACGTACTTGTTCTGGTAGGCTTGACAGAGCTTCATACAATGTAGGCCAGTTGCCGAAATGCTTCAGCCCCTCTGGCTTACCATTCACAAGCGACTCCTCCAGCTTGAACATGCCCTCATAGTTTACATCATGGTTAAAGTCTATGTTAACGCGTGTG
>JAGCWG010000280.1 GCA_017961965.1 Bacteroidaceae bacterium
CTGTGCAGCAGGAAGAGGATTAGCGAACTTAGCGCGGTACTCCTCAATCTTCTGTGCACGCTCCTCTGGAGTAGCCTTACGGTAGAGGATGTTGCAAGCACCCTCAGCACCCATAACGGCAATCTCGGCTGTTGGATATGCAAAGTTGACATCAGCACCGATACACTTGCTGTTCATCACGATGTAAGCGCCACCGTAAGCCTTACGAGTGATGAGAGTAATCTTTGGTACTGTAGCCTCAGCAAATGCGTAAACAATCTTTGCACCGTGACGTATGATACCATTGTGCTCCTGCTGTACGCCTGGGAGGAATCCAGGTACGTCCTCAAGTGCAATGAGAGGAATGTTGAAACAGTCGCAGAAACGGATGAAACGTGCAGCCTTGTCACTTGCGTCGATGTCAAGAGCACCTGCAAGGAAGTTTGGCTGATTAGCAACGAATCCGACTGTACGTCCTGCCATACGACCGAAACCAACTACGATGTTCTTTGCGAACTCTGGCTGCACCTCGAAGAAGTACTGCTGGTCGCAGATTGGCTCGATGATATTGCGGATATCGTAAGGCATATTTGGGTTCTCTGGTACCACGTTGTCAAGTTCGTGGCACACACGAGTAATCTCGTCAGTAACTGGGTGAACAGGTGCATCCTCCATGTTGTTAGAAGGGATGAAACCGATGAGTTCACGGATAGTCATGAGAGTCTCCTCATCATCCTTGCAGATGAAGTGGCTTACACCGCTCACTGAGTTGTGAGTCATTGCACCACCGAGAGTCTCCTTGTCAACATCCTCGTTTGTCACTGCCTTTACTACGTTAGGACCTGTGACGAACATCTGGCTCTGGTCCTTGACCATGAGGATGAAGTCTGTAAGTGCTGGAGAGTAGCATGAACCACCCGCACATGGACCGAGGATTGCGCTAATCTGTGGGATTACACCACTTGCCATCACGTTGCGACGGAAGATGTGTGCAAAACCTGTGAGAGACTCAACACCTTCCTGAATACGTGCACCACCTGAGTCGTTGAGACCGATGATAGGCGCACCATTCTTGAGTGCGAGGTCCTGTACCTTTGCAATCTTCTGTGCATTGGCAGCAGAGAGTGAGCCACCGAGTACAGCAAAGTCGAATGCATATACGAACACGATGCGTCCGTCAATCTTACCATAACCTGAGATGACACCGTCACCCTCAAACTTCTTATTCTCCATACCGAAGTCAGTACAACGATGAACAACGTGCTTGTCCATCTCTACGAATGTACCACTGTCGAGGAGTGTCTCTATTCTTTCTCTTGCTGTAAGTTTATTAGCCATTGTTAACCTCCAATCTAATTAATGTTTGTTCTACGCTTACGCTGTCGCCCTCAGCAACGAGCACATCCTTCACCTTGCAGTCAGCACTCACCTTGTAGTTTGACTGCATCTTCATTGCCTCCATAGTGAGGACAGTGTCGCCAGCCTTGAGTTCATCACCCGGCTTGACATAAACCTTCACAATCTTACAAGGCATTGGAGCTGCGATGACGTCTGCCTGTGCACCATCCTGTGCACCACGCTTGCGCATCTTCATGTATTTTGCCTGTGAGTCAAGCATGTCAATAATGTAAGTAGAATAGTTGAGGTTCACACGATAATGCTTACCCTCAGCATTCTTTATCATCTCGGCATTGTATGAGTTCCCGTCATAGAGAATGGAACAAGTGCCGTTCTGCAGCATTGCCACATCAACGTCATACACCTTGCCGTCGATGTCTATCTTGACATTGTTACCTTCCTTGTTGAGCAAGGTAACTTCGCATATCTTATTTCCTACTTGTATTTCCATAAAGCCCCCCGAGCCCCCAAAGGGGGCGGCCATCCGGAACTGTGGGGGTGGATGGCATTAAAATCAGTTTCTTGTCCCCGATTGCATCCATTAGGAAAACCACTATATATATAATGGTATGTTCCGAATGGCTGCCCCCTTCGGGGGTTAGGGGGCTACACTCTCAATACTCCCTTCTGAAGTCCGAATGCTCTCCAGCGGTTGATGGCAGAACCATCTGTTGGAGGATTTGGAGTGTTCTCCTCAAGATTCATGAGATAGTCGATGTAAGCAGCAATGATTGCCATTGGCTCACTGTCGTTCTTGAATCCCGGACGTGGACGGAGACGATCCTGATTACGTTCGATGAAGTATGTATTGTAGTCACCGTTCTTGAAGTCTGGCACGTCGATGATACGACGGAGATAACGGATGTTTGTAGTAAGACCAGTAATCTTGTACTCGTAGAGCACACGACGCATACGCTCGATAGCATACTCGCGTGTAGTTGCCCACACAATGAGCTTACCAATCATTGGGTCATAGTGTACAGGAATCTCATATCCTTCATATACGTATGAGTCGATACGTGTACCTATTCCGTGTGGCTCAGTCAACTGCTTGATGACACCTGGTGAAGGCATGAAGTTGTTCTCTGTATCCTCGGCACAGATACGGCACTCGATAGCGTGGCCTCTCTGCTTTATTTCTTCCTGCTTGCGTGAAAGTGGCAATCCGTCAGCAATACGAATCTGCTCCTTTACGAGGTCCATACCTACCACTTCCTCTGTGATTGGGTGCTCTACCTGAAGACGAGTGTTCATCTCGAGGAAGTAGAAGTTGTGATGCTTGTCAACGAGGAACTCAATTGTTCCTGCACCTACATAGCCAACAGCCTTGGCAGCAGCAACAGCCTTGCGTCCCATTTCCTCACGAAGTTCCTGATCGATGAATGGAGATGGACTCTCCTCCACTACCTTCTGGTGACGACGCTGAACAGAGCACTCACGGTCATAGAGGTGAATGATGTTACCATGCTTGTCACCAAGAATCTGGAACTCGATGTGATGTGGTTCTTCAACGAACTTCTCGATATAGACAGTATCGTCGCCGAAACCAGCCATTGCCTCGCTCTTGGCAGCGTTGTACATCTCGATTACGTCTTCCTCACGCTCGATAAGGCGCATACCCTTACCGCCACCACCTTGTGAAGCCTTGAGCATTACAGGGAAACCAATCTTACGACATACTTCCACAGCCTCCTCACCAGAGTTGAGCTGCTCCTGAGTACCAGGTACTACAGGCACTCCAGCCTCAATCATCTTGATGCGGGCACGAATCTTGTCGCCCATATCTTCCATTGTCTCTGGACGTGGACCGATAAAGATGAATCCTTCCGCCTCGCAACGACGAGCGAACTCTGCATTCTCACTAAGAAAACCATAACCAGGGTGGATTGCATCGACCTTGTGCTTCTTTGCAGCCTCAATTATATGGTCAATATTCAGGTAACTGTCGCTGCTCGCAACACCACCGATGCACTCTGCCTCATTCGCAAAGAGCACATGACGAGACAAACGGTCAGCAGTACTATAGACGGCAACAGAACGTATGCCCATCTCATAGCAACTACGCATAACACGTATTGCAATCTCGCCACGATTAGCTACTAAAATCTTTCTAATCATGTTCTATATATGTCAGATTCCGTTGTCCGTAATCCCGCAGACAATTCACTTCTATGGCAAATGGCAGGTCTTCTGACTTAATCCCTTGACGACGCAACCTTCCCAGCTTTTCATGGCCAGTGGCTCCTAAACGAACGCCGCCCTCGAATAAGGACTCACAGCATCGGGTAATGTTGCAGAATTTCACTGCATTCCCATCTTAGCCCCACTCATCGCTCTTTTTTACACGCAGGGGGAACCAAATGCGAGGGCAAAAGTAGCACTTTATACTCAAACAGACAAACATTTCCCTAAAAAACAATCAAAATGTGACCGTATATGTATGTTCTTTCAAAAATAATCCCCATATTTGCATTGCTTAATTTCACAAAAAGCGATGAAAACTATACTAATAACAGGAGGACAACGTTCGGGTAAAAGCGAGGAGGCAGAGCGTCTGGCTCTTACTCTAAGCGACTCACCAATATATCTTGCCACCTCACGGATATGGGACGATGAGTTCCGACATCGTGTTGAACGTCACCAGATGCGGCGTGGTCCTCAATGGACTAATATAGAAGAGGAGAAATGGCTGAGTCATCACGATGTGAACGGCAGGGTCGTACTCATCGACTGCGTAACGCTATGGGCAACGAATTTTCTATTCGACGCTCGTGAGGACTTTGAGGACTCATCAAGGAGCGTTGACGATGTTCTCGCACAGATGAAAGAGGAGTTTGACCGCTTCACATCACAGGATGCAACATTCATCTTCGTGACCAACGAGATTGGTCTTGGCGGAGTAAGCGACAATATCATTCAGCGACGCTTCACCGACTTGCAAGGATGGTTAAACCAATACATAGCCAGCAAGGCTGACGAGGTCTATCTCATGGTAAGCGGAATTAAGGTGAGGATAAAGTAGCCCCACCCCTGCCCTCCCGAGGGAGGGTGACGGCAGCGCACCGAAAGCCAAGCGAGCAGCACAAAGGCAAAAGGTGCGGAAAAAGGGCAACATAAACGGCAGTCTCGTGCGCCGTCATTGGTACACTCCAGAACACAACGAACTAACAACTTTACTAAAACCAATTATACTAACATGGACATAATAGAAAACATCTTCTCGTACATTATCGGACTGGGTGCAGCGGTGATGATGCCTATCATCTTCACCATACTCGGCGTATGTATCGGCATCAAGTTCTCAAAGGCACTCAAGAGCGGACTTTACGTTGGAGTCGGCTTCGTAGGACTCGGAGTAATCACAGGACTTCTCACATCAAGTCTTGGACCTGCCCTCAACAAGGTAGTTGAGATTTACGGTCTTGAACTCAACGTATTCGACATGGGATGGCCAGCTGCCGCATCTGTTGCTTACAACACTACGGTAGGCGCATTCATCATCCCTGTATGCCTCGGCATCAACCTCTTGCTCATTCTCATCGGATGCACACGCACGGTCAACATCGACCTCTGGAACTACTGGCACTTCGCCTTCATCGGCGCTGTGACATACTTCCTTACTGACGGGCTCGGATGGAGTTTCCCTGTGGCATGGGGATTCTTTGCAGCCATCATCTGCTACATCATCACTCTCGTACTTGCTGACCGCACAGCCAAGGCGTTTCAGGAGTTCTACCCAGGCATGGAAGGAATATCCATTCCACAACCATTCTGTCAAGGCTTCATGCCTTTCGCACTCATCATCGGCAAGGCACTCGACAAGATTCCTGGTTTTGACAAACTCAACATCGACGCAGAAGGAATGAAGAAGAAGTTCGGTCTCTTCGGCGAGCCTCTCTTCCTCGGTGTCATCATCGGTATAGTTATCGGCTGCCTCGCATGTAAGGATGCTCAGGAACTCGTTGAGGGTATTCCAGCAACACTCGGACTCGGTATCAAGATGGGAGCTGTCATGGAACTTATCCCACGTATCACAAGTCTCTTCATCGAAGGTCTCAAGCCAATATCTGAGGCAACACGTGAGCTTATCGCCAAGAAGTTCGGTGACAAGAAGGAGTTCTATATAGGTATGTCACCAGCACTCGTCATCGGACATCCTACTACACTCATCGTGTCACTCCTTCTTATCCCTGTGACACTCGTACTCGCAGTAGGACTCTCAAAGCTCGGCATAAACCAGTTCCTCCCTCTTGCAAGTCTCGCAGGTATGTTTTATGTCTTCGTGATGGTTCTTCCTTACACTAAGGGTAATGTGGTGAAGAGCTTCATCGTGGGACTTGTAGTGATAGCCATCGGACTTGTGTTCGTCACACTCATGTCTGGCGACTTCACAAGCGCAGCTATGCAGGTATCAGCAGCACATCCTGACGATGCAGCCGTACGTGTGCCAGAAGGCTTCAGCGCAGGTTCACTTGACTTTGCATCATCTCCTATCGCATTCCTCATCTATGGATGTATGAACTATCTCAAGTACATCGGAGCAGGAATACTCACCATCATCGCAGTAGGACTGCTTGTGTGGAATAGGAAGAACTAAAAAGCCCAACAGCCCCACCCCAGCCATCCCCAAGGGGAGGGAGCGACACAACAACTGGGGAACATCAATCCTAACATAGAATAAAAAGTATAAAAACAAAAAAAACAGCCTCATCCAGCTCCTCCCCTCGGGGAGGCTGGGAGGGGGCCAATAATAATCATTATGAAAAAGATTTTCTTACTTGCAGCACTTGCAGCTACACTTTCAGTGAATGCACAGGAGGCTGACCGTTTCGTCGGCAACCAGCATGTTCGTTTCCAGACAGCTTGCCATCCAGAGGATGTGAAGCACTATGACACAAAGACACTCCGTGAGCGTTTCGTCATGGAGAA
>JAGCWG010000281.1 GCA_017961965.1 Bacteroidaceae bacterium
ACAGAGTAGAGTGCCTTTGTCTTGTCGCCTGTGAGGAACTCATTGTAAGGTTCGCCAATCTTAGCTTCACCCACCTCGTTGGCAATATCAATGGCACCGTCAAGAATCTGTTCCACACATGACTCTGCAGATGTGTAGCTTGTTTTTGATGTGTGCTTCTTGAAGTTAGCACCGAAACCAATCACGTTTGCATCTTCCACGTTTTCCTGATTGTTTACTGGTGCATTCTCGTCGTCGTCATCACCACAAGATGATACCGATACTGTAAGTCCCATTGCCATGAGACCAATCAAAAGATAATTTTTCTTCATTTGTTTATTATTGTTAGTTTGTTAGTCCCTAATTGTGAATTATGCATTATTAATTATTAATTTCTTGTGAACCAGCCTGCCCAGCCCATACCTATGGCAAACTCATTTTCAGAGTTATATTTGCCACCTCCAATCTTGCGTGAAGTGTAGTCTGCCTTTATAATGAGGTTTGGAAGAGCTCGCCAGTTGATACCTGCAACCCACATATTTGTCTTGAGTCGATTGTCTGCAACATACATTCCTGTTACATCCTCCTGAGGATTGTAATATTCGTAGCGGCAGAAAGGTATGATGTTCGGGAAGTTTGCGTTGTTAATAATTCCACGTACCTTGACACCAAGCTCGCCACCATAAGCTACAGCCTCGTGTGCAATAGGTGTGATGCGTGAGTATGGTGACTTATTTGA
This sequence comes from Bacteroidaceae bacterium, assembly GCA_017961965.1. The sequence goes on from JAGCWG010000281.1 coordinate 719, forward strand.
CTGCTTACCATTCTTTGCAGAAAGGATATGTGAATTGGTGAGCGAGCCTTTGAGCCAGTTGGCACGTGCTTCAATCCATTTGTTCTTATACTGTGCCTCTACATTATATATACGAAGAGGAAACTTGTCTGTATATTGGTTGGTCTTGTCAGAATTGCTTCCTATATTGTTACAGAAATAATATGAGAGTCCCAAGCGTAATCCAGGTACACCTTTGTAATCCAATCGTGCCACGTATGCTGGGCTTGTAAAATTGTCTTCCTCAAAATATCCTTGTTTTCCACCTTGAGCCCAATTGTTACGGTCAAAGCCGTTAGCGTTGAGACCTGCAACAATCATAGCCTGATATGTGAATGAGGCATAGCCCTTTCCAAACTGACCGAAGAATTCAAGACCTGTCTCATGCCATGTATTTGGAATTATTGATGTCTCACCCTCTGGACGTACCGTACCGAAAAAGTTGAGAGGTTCGTGGTGAGCATTATTCTGTCCTACGGGAATAACAAAGTGACCTGCCCTTACGTTGAATGCTGGAGTAATGAGACGAGTGATGTGGAACTGCTCAATAGCAACTTCGCCACCTTTTTCTATCTCTGTCTCATATTCACCGTTCTCGGTATTCTCTATTTCTACGGCATTACCAGTACCGCCAGCTTCAAATTCAACCTCAACACCGAGTATCCATTTGTCGGTGAACTTGTAGTCGCCAGCCACCACGAGTCGTGGAATGCTTATCGTGTTACGATTTACCTTGCGTGTACCATCTGAGCCACCGTAGAAACGGTTCGTTCCATAGTCTTTGAAAGCGCTTACCATCTCTCCATATCCTCCAATGCGGTATTTGCTGAAACTTTGGTAGTCGGCTATCGAATCACCATTCTGCTGAGCTTGTGCGGAAATGGCACAAGCTACAGCACCAATCATAATGGATGTTTTAAGAATCATGTTTGTCATTTTACCTTAATTTTTTCGACTGCAAAATTAGAAATAATGCTATTCTGTAGCAATACTCATTTTCTGTGAAAAGTCCCTTTTAATATGAGTATATTTGTTGCAAATGGGTATGGAGGTGTTGTTTTGATACCTACTTTTTTCTACTGATACCCACAAATAGGTATATGTATTCAGCTGTTGTACCATGATGTTCAGCACAAGTCCTACTTAGTTTTTTTGTAAACACGAGATTGCAAAAAGCCTATGCGTTTCATTCTCTTTTGCGTGATTTATAGTGCTGTGCGTGTGCACAGTAAGTTTTTTCTCAAAAAATATAAAAATATTTATGTAAATGTTTGGTGATAAAAAATGAAAAACATATATTTGCCACCGTAGAATTTGAATGATTTCCATGGGAATATAGATATGTTTTACATCGGGAATGAATAAATAAAAAGAAATTAAGATTAGTAAGGAGAACAATGTTATGACAAAGAACAAGACAACTAAGCGTGTGTTGACACGTCAGGAATTGGATATGAACAAATGGTGGACCAGCCTTACCATCACAAATAAGGAAAATCTGTCTGGACAGCCTTATCCTGTATGTACAAGCTGGTGGAATCATATTACATTGGAAGAACGTATCCGTTTGCATGATGCTTCAGGTATTGTACGCTCTCCACGTAACTATTGTCATGGTTTTACATAATAAAATAACCATTTCGGTAAGTGAACAATAAAAAGATTATACGTATAATAGAAAGAAGGGTACTTATCATGGTATCCTTCTTTGTTTTTGCCGTCATATGTTGTGCGCAGGACTATGTCTCTGTTATGTTTTATAACTGCGAGAATACTTTTGACATTCAACATGATGAAGGTAAGGATGATTATGATTTCCTGCCTACGGGAACGCGAAACTGGTCACGCTACAGATTCTACAATAAGTTGAAGGGTATTGCCAAGGTTATAGCCATGGTGGATGAGTCTCAACCAGTCGGACTTGTCGGTTTGTGTGAGGTGGAGAATGATACGGTACTTACGTATCTTACGGAACGTACTATGCTTCATCGTATTGGTTACAAGTACGTGATGACTCATTCGGATGATCGGCGAGGAATGAATGTTGCACTTTTGTATCAACCTTTTTTGTTTAGGATGATTGGTGAACCAAAGTCTTTGCGTTCCACAGATCTGTATAAGACGACGCGTGACGTGTTGAGGGTAGGAGGACAACTTGTGAATGGTGATACAGTGTTTGTGTATGTCTGTCATCTTCCAAGTAAACTTGGTGGACGTGAGGCTGAATCAAGTAGCCGTAAGATTATGAATATGGTTGTGCAAGATATTGATACCTTGCAAAAAACGATACAGAATTCCTACTTCATAGTTATGGGTGACTTCAATGCAGATATGTCATCTCCTTTGTTCAAACAACTGAAAGATTATTCATTTGTTGATCTTATGGAAGGTCGGAATGGTGGAACGTACAAGTACCATGGGGCATGGTCGATATTAGACCATATCCTTGTGTCTTCCTCTTTCCTTAGTTATGATGCTTCGCTCCGCACATCATTTGATGATTCTGGTATTCTTTCCTCTCCATATCTCTTGGAAAATGACAATATGTATGGAGGTCATAAGCCTCGTCGTACCTACCTATGGACAAAATACAATGGTGGTATTAGTGACCACCTTCCTGTATGGATGCGGATAAGATGGTAAGAAACAGAATTCATCTATTATCGCGAGAATATCTAATGTGCGTAAGATGGTTGCTGTTTTATAAAATTTAAACTACCATCAAAATCTTTTTTGACTACCATGAAAATAGATTTAAACTACCATCAAAAATAATTTTGACTACCATCAAAATTTTGTTTGGTATGAGAAAAAAAAATAACCCCGTTATTGCGATGTGCTATAACGGGGTATATTATTGTTTGTCTTAGCGTTGGATTAGAGCCCCTTGCCATGACAATGCTTATACTTCTTTCCTGAGCCACAAGGACATGGATCGTTTCGGCCAATCTTTGGACCTTGGTTAACGATAGGCTGTGTAGGTTGCTGTGCACGAGTGTCGCGACGAGCTGCAGCCATATCTGATGGCTCGTCTGGATTCTCCTTGCTCTCTACATACTGTGGCTTTGGCTCTGGACGCTGTGGCTGAGCCTGAGTCTGCTGTACTTCCTCGTTCTCAAGTTCTGGGATAGAACAACGCATGAGAACGGATACTGTATTGTCGTTAATTTCGTTGACCATATTGTCGAAGAGAGTGACAGACTCAAGCTTGAAGATGAGGAGTGGATCCTTCTGCTCGTATGATGCATTCTGTACAGACTGCTTGAGTTCATCGAGTGCACGGAGGTTCTCCTTCCAAGCCTCATCGATGGTGTGGAGCAACATTGACTTCTCGAAAGCGATGAGAAGATTGTCACATTGTGACTCGTATGCTTCCTTGAGGTTGATGTTCATCCAGCGGCCACGACCGTTACCCCATGTGATAGGAACCTGTACGTTTACCTGGTCGATGTTAGCAATTCTATCCTTATTATCTTCGTATGCCTTCTTGATAACTTGGAATGCAATATTCTTGAGACGGCTTGTGCGCTCCTTGAATGTAGCGATAACAACATCGAATGTCTTGTCTTCAAGTTTTTCGCGTTCTGTGTCCTCGAACTCTGTAGCTGTGAATGGTATTTCCATTGCGAAGAGACGGAAGAAGTCCTCACGTACATCGTTGTAGTTTCCATTGTGCATTACGTGGAGTACACGATCCCAAATCATGTTGGAAATATCCATACCGATACGCTGTCCCATGAGTGCATGACGACGACGTTCGTAGATGACCTTACGCTGCTTGTTCATCACATCATCGTACTCAAGGAGGCGCTTACGGATACCAAAGTTGTTTTCCTCAACTTTCTTCTGTGCACGCTCAATTGACTTGTTAATCATAGGGTGCTCAATCATCTCACCTTCTTCGAAACCGAGACGGTCCATAATCTTAGAGATACGGTCAGATGCGAAGAGACGCATGAGCTTGTCCTCAAGTGATACGTAGAATACTGATGAACCTGGGTCACCCTGACGACCTGCACGTCCTCGGAGCTGACGGTCAACACGACGGCTCTCGTGACGTTCTGTACCGATGATGGCAAGACCACCTGCAGCCTTAACCTCGTCAGAGAGCTTGATGTCGGTACCACGTCCTGCCATGTTTGTGGCAATTGTTACGATTGATTTCTGACCTGCCTGAGCAACGATGTCTGCCTCCTTCTGGTGAAGCTTGGCATTGAGGACATTGTGCTCAATCTTGCGGAGCTGAAGCATCTTAGAGAGCATCTCAGAGATTTCGACGGATGTAGTACCTACGAGTACTGGGCGACCAGCCTGAACCATACGCTCAATCTCTTCGATAACTGCCTTATACTTCTCGCGGTTTGTCTTGTAAACACGGTCGTTAAGATCCTTACGTGCGATAGGACGGTTAGTTGGAATCTCAACTACATCGAGTTTGTAGATGTCCCAGAACTCACCAGCCTCAGTGATGGCAGTACCAGTCATACCTGAGAGCTTATGGTACATACGGAAGTAGTTCTGGAGAGTGATAGTGGCAAATGTCTGTGTAGCAGCCTCTACCTTAACGCGCTCCTTAGCCTCTACTGCCTGATGGAGACCGTCAGACCAACGACGACCATCCATGATACGACCTGTCTGCTCATCGACAATCTTAACCTGTCCGTCCATTACGACATAATCGTCGTCCTTGATGAACATCGTGTATGCCTTGAGGAGCTGTTGGATAGTATGAACACGCTCTGCCTTGATTGCGTAGTCCTGCATGAGTGCATCCTTCTGAGCGATTTTCTCTTCCTCAGGAAGGTTCTTTGCCTCAAGTTCTGAAAGTTGTGATGTGATATCTGGGAGGACGAAGAAGTTGTCGTCCTTTACGATGCTTGCGATAAGTTGGTTACCCTTGTCTGTC
>JAGCWG010000282.1 GCA_017961965.1 Bacteroidaceae bacterium
GAAGGAACAACGGAGAATCAACGGAGATGGAACGTACCAATAACGGAGAAAGAACTGTGGCACGAAAATGAGCCAATGAGTCAAATCAAGAAATGGTCATTTGCTCGTTTCAATATTTATGCATACCTTTGCGCTTGGATAATAATAAAGGTATGATACAGGAATATCAAATTCGTATTCTGCCAGAGCAGGCAGCAAATGAACAAAACATAAAGGCTTTCCTTGCCAAGGATAAGGGCATGGACGTGAGAACAATCAACGCAGTACGTGTGTTGAAACGTAGCGTTGATGCACGACAGAGAACAATATTCATCAATCTTAAGGTACGTTGTTATATCAACGAGGAGCCACAGGACGACGAGTTTGTACACACAGAGTACAGAAATGTTGAAGGTTGTCCGCAAGCTGTTGTCGTGGGCGCAGGTCCTGGTGGACTGTTCGCCGCACTTCGCCTTATTGAACTTGGTGTGCGCCCTGTGGTCGTGGAACGTGGTAAGTCGGTACATGAACGTCGCAAGGATATTGCAAAAATCAGTCGTGAGCACAAGGTAACTCCTGAGAGCAACTACTCCATTGATGAAGGTGGTGCAGGAGCATTCTCCGACGGCAAACTATATACGCGAAGCAAGAAGAGGGGAAATGTTGACAAGATACTCAACGTGTTCTGCCAGCATGGTGCAAGCACGAGCATACTTGCTGATGCTCATCCTCACCTCGGTACGGATAAACTTTCGCTAATCATCGAGGCCATGCGCAACACAATCATACGATGTGGTGGCGAGGTACATTTTGAAACAAAGATGACAGGCTTCCTCATTTCAGGTGATAAGGTGGAAGGTATCGAGACAGTAAGCACAGCGGAGGGAGACGACCAGAAGACAAGGAACTTCCGTGGTCCTGTAATCCTTGCCACAGGTCACTCTGCACGTGACGTATATCGCTACCTCTACGCTCAAGGCATAGAGATAGAAGCAAAGGATATAGCCGTAGGTGTACGTTTGGAACACCCAAGCGAACTCATAGACCAGATACAGTATCACAACAGGAATGGACGAGGCAAGTACCTTCCTGCTGCTGAATATTCATTCGTCACTCAGGTGGAGGGACGTGGAGTATATTCTTTCTGTATGTGCCCAGGAGGTACGGTAGTACCTGCAGCAAGCGGTCCTCACCAGATTGTGGTGAACGGAATGTCAAACTCCCAGCGTAACTCACCATGGAGTAATAGCGGTATGGTGGTTGAGCTTCATGTGGAAGACCTTCAAGACCGCTCGCTTATGGAGTTGCCTCCAGTCGAGGGTGTTGAAACAAAGGGTGGAGCACTTGCCATGCTTGAGTTTCAGGAACGTCTCGAAAAGACGGCTTGGATTCAGGGTAATATGCGCCAGACGGCACCTGCCCAGCGAATGGCACACTTTGTCAACCGCAAGGGCAGCTACGACCTTCCTAAGTCATCATACACTCCGGGACTTATCTCCACGCCTATCCATTTCTGGATGCCTGAGTTCATCACCACTCGCCTGCAGCAAGGCTTCAAGAACTTCGGCAAGATGAGCCACGGCTTCCTCACAGACGAGGCTGTCCTCATTGGTGTGGAGACACGTACAAGTGCGCCTGTCCGCATCATACGTGACCGCGAGACACTACAGCATGTCAGAGTACAAGGTCTTTTCCCTTGTGGCGAGGGTGCTGGATATGCAGGCGGTATCGTCTCCGCTGGTGTAGATGGCGAGCGATGTGCCGAGATGCTTGCGCAATATCTTGGAATAAACTAACCGCCTTGTGCCGAGCTTGGCACAAGGGC
>JAGCWG010000025.1 GCA_017961965.1 Bacteroidaceae bacterium
ATTCTTGGTGTTGTTATCGGTACTATTTCTTCTCTCTTCATCGCTGCTCCTATTGCTTACCTCGTAATGGGTGCACGCATCAAGGAGGAAGGTGAGGAAACTGCTGAACCTGCAAAGTAATGAATGTATAAGATAGAAATATCATTACTAAATATCAAAAAGAGACTTTTCTTAACGGAAAGGTCTCTTTTTTTTATTATTCAGCTATCGAGTATAGACATATTAAATAAAAATCCATAACTTTGCCGACATTATGAAGAAAGTGGTTTATAGTATTTGTGCAGTATTGGCAGTACTTATACTTTTTGCAGCATATTCTGCCTACTCACTGTTTTCATCGCCATTCAATATCAGCGAAAAGACTTACGTCTATATTGACAATGACGACGACATGGATTCTGTTCGTTCCAAGATAGAGACTGCAGGTAATGCAAGTAACATGTTCGGCTTTACGCTTACTGCCAAGTTGAAAGGTTTTGACACACCTAAGACAGGCAGGTTTGCCATAACTCCGGGCGAGGATATGTTTGCATTTACACGCCATATGGCCAATGGTATGCAGGAGCCTATCCGCCTTACTGTACCAGAGGTACGTACAGTGGAGGATATGGAAGAACGTCTCTCACGTCTCCTTATGATGAGTAGCGATGAACTTGCTGAGGTGCTCAATGATACTGTCTTCATGAAGGAACTTGGCTACACAAAGGAGAACATTCCTTGTGTATTCATTCCTAATACATACGAAGTGTATTGGAACATAACTCCACAGAAGCTTGTGGAGAAGCTCCACAAGGAGAAGGAACGCTTCTGGACGGAAGAACGATGTGCCAAAGCAAAGGAGATAGGATTCTCCGTAGAGGAAGTCGTTACGCTTGCCTCTATCGTGGAGAGCGAGACAAGTTACAACCCAGAGAAGGCAACTATTGCAGGATTGTACATTAACCGCTTGAAGTCGGAGATGCCACTTCAGAGTGATCCTACAGTCATCTTTGCCATTCATGACTTCAATATTCATCGTGTGACACTTGAGCAACTCAAGTACGAGTCACCATACAATACGTATGTGAACCTTGGTCTTCCTCCAGGTCCTATCCGTATTCCTTCTATACGTGGTATAGATGCTGTGCTCAACTATGATCACAACAACTATCTCTACATGTGTGCAAAGGAAGACTTTTCAGGAAGTCATAACTTCACAAATAACTACAACGAGCATCTTGCCAATGCCCGTAAGTATCAGAAGGCACTCAACGAGAGAAATATTATGAAGTGAGGCCCCCTCCCGACATCTCCCTTGTGCTTAACGTCTGCTGATTCGGCTTCCTTCGTTGCCTCTCACCAGTCGAGCACTATGCCCCAAGCTTTCAGAAAAGATATTCAATCTTTTCTTTAGCTTGTCCCCGTTGGGGAGGAGAAGGCGGATTGTAATAATTTTTCAACTTCTGAACAACACAATTATGAATTGTGAATTATGAATTGTGAATTAACTAAAAGGCAAACACTAACAATAATAATTTATGACAAAGATTAAGGTAGCCATCATCGGTTATGGCAACATCGGAAAGTATGCGCTTGATGCAATTCAGGCATCAAAGGACATGGAATGTGTAGGCGTAGTTCGCCGTAATGGTGCAGAGAACGCACCAGCAGAACTCGCAGGTATTCCAATCGTAAAGAATATCAAGGAACTCAAGGGTGTTCAGGTGGCAATCCTCGCAACTCCTACACGTAAGGTAGAAGAGAATGCTAAGGAATGTCTCGCACTCGGTATCAATACTGTCGATTCATTCGATATCCATACACAGATTGTTGACCTTCGTCGTTCACTCGATGCAGTGGCAAAGGCAAACAATGCTGTAAGCATCATCTCAGCAGGATGGGATCCAGGTTCTGACTCTATCGTTCGTACTCTCATGGAAAGCCTTGCACCAAAGGGTGTTTCTTACACTAACTTCGGCCCGGGTCGTTCAATGGGTCACTCTGTTGCTGTTCGTGCCATTGCAGGTGTAAAGGATGCACTCTCTATGACTATTCCTGTTGGTACAGGTATCCACCGTCGTATGGTCTATGTAGAACTTGAAGATGGTGCTGACTTCAAGGCTGTTGAGGCAGCTATCAAGGCAGACCCATACTTTGTGAACGATGAGACACATGTACAGCAGGTACC